>JAYVVO010000027.1:0-6673 GCA_043786955.1 Saprospiraceae bacterium | reverse complement strand
CATTGATATTTTTAGCATCCCAATCTAACGGATCAATACTCTCACCAATAGTTATGTAGTTTTGTTTCTTAGCGATGACCACAGGTAAAAGTTCTTCTTCCGTTTCAGGCTCTGCATCTGCAAGATAAGGTGGACGAAAAAGAATTGTAGATTTACCGATGATGCTTTCAATTAATCGGCGCGTGGTGTTTAGTTCAATGATTGATCGCCATTCTGGAATGGTCGCCATGTTCGGGTGAAAGAAAGAGTGGTTACCAATTTCATATCCGAGTTTATCAATTTTGCGTAGCAAAGGTAAATTAGATTCGGCATTATAGCCTACCATAAAAAATGCGGCTGGCACCTTTTCTTTTTGGAGGATGTCGAGAATTTGTGGCGTCCATTCTGGATCAGGACCGTCATCAAATGTCAAAACTTTTTTCTTAGCGTCGGCTTTGCCAAATTTTCGTACCACAAAACTTGTTGGCAAAAGCACAAAATTTTCCTCTGTAATCAGTTTGTCTTTAGGCTCGTATTCTAAATTCACTTTGCCTTCTTTCGGTTCAGTAATTACATCTAATGCTTCACCCTCCCCAATATAGTCAATCGTGCTTGAAAGTAGCGCATTTTTAATATCAGTAATTTTAAAATCCGAACTATCCAAAGCGCCTTCACTCAAATTTCGATTATAAAAACTCCAAAGCCTCGGATCTTCAGAACCCAATCGCCACAACGCAACACCTTTCCAACCCGCATCATCGGCAAGGCGCATGGTGTTAAAGTTTGAAGCAGCATCGGTGAAACCTACGTAATGTTTTTTACCATTTTCATCGGTGTAATTAAATTTGAGGTTGTATGTCTCGTTGCTGTATTCAATTTTCGCATCTGATTCTTTAGCAATAGCAATACACTCCTGAAAAGTAATTTCATCGGCGTGTTTGGGATCTTTACCCCAATCGTAACCATAACCTGCAATACAAAGAATGAGTTTTTCGGGTGGAACTTGCTTAGAGACATCAGCGATAATTCCTTCAACCCACTTTTGCGGAGCAATATCGCCAGGTGTAGATTCAGCATTGTGCAAATCGTAAGCCATGACGAAAATATAATCGTTATATTCGCTCAGTTTGGGTAAGTTATAATCAGAATTTTGAGCGTTTACATCTTGCGAAACCAAATAACCTTTAGCATGTAAAGCTGTGTACAATTCGTTCTGAAAAATTGTGAGATAAGTTTCTGCATCGTTCGATTCTAAACTTTCGAAATCAATATTCACACCCTGAAAATGATATTTTTCCAGCAAATTCAATACGCTTTGTATAAAATGTAATCTTCGTTTTGCATCCCGCGCGATGTACAAAACATTTTCTCCGTCCCATTTATTATTAAAATAATTGGTAATCATCGGTATAACCTGAACACCTGGGTGAGCATTTAAAAAAGCAAGCGCACGGTTATCAATGTCTGTATAAACAGTATCGGCTTTATCCGGAACGTGGAGCCACTCGGGTAAAATCGTATTCATGTGCGTCACATTTGCGCGCAAAGAATAAAAACTTTGTAAATCCCAATTAACATAAAAAGCAGCACGCATTCGTTTATCAAACGGAATTGGCAAACGTTTACTTAGTGTTGTAGCGCCTTTAGGCTTTATTCCTTTTTTATTGTTGGTATAATCGAATGTAGCTGTGTTATGTTCGTTGGAGATAGCATCATTAAGGATGGCTGTTTTATAATCGTTATACTTATTAAATAATGTTGGAAGTGTTGGCTTTTGACTGTAAAACAGCAATGAAAAAGTAACAATAGAAGTGAAAACTACCGCAATAACTATAAATATGCGCGATGCCCATTTAATACGATCCCACCGTTTGGGTGAATTAGTGCTGAAAACTTGCTTTTTATAAACTTGTTGTGACACAGTATGAAAGTGTAGGAAATGAAGGAATCAAAATTTTTATTTGGCTACAAAGATAAAGTAATTAAAGCTCAAAGTATAATAAACAAACGCATCACTAACTACATCGCTCGCGCTCAAACTGTGTGGAATTGCTAAATGGGCAGCAGCGGAAATTTCAAAAAGCGGCTGAGAATAAGTTAAAGGTAAAGTAAATTCAGTATTAAGTAAGCCAAATATGCTTTGAGAACTCGTGATTGAAGTGCTTTTTCCTTTGGCGCGTTTAATTAATAACGTCGTTAAACGGTTATCTATACCAGTCATTAAACTAACATCGGGTGTAATAGAAAGTTTAGAATTTTCTTTATCAATTACATTTATCGGCGCACCAATACCGATTTCAAAACCATACGAGTTCTCAGTGCCTTTAATGTAGTTCGCTGAAAAATGTGGCTTTACAAAATCAGCATCGGCAACAACTTCAAGTGTGAAATAATTATTGAGAGCGGTGTTAATTGTATCATTACCCGCGTTTAAAAACCAATGCTCGTAACCCACCGAAACTTCGAGCCAAGGTGCAAGATCAAATCCATAACTTAAACCCAAAGTATGCTGCGAAATACCGGACGTTGTAAAACCTGACCAATAATCGGCTGCGTAATGGAAACCAAAACCAGATGCTGTTAGGTAATTTAAACCAGCATTTACACCAAATTGGCTGTCGCCAATTTTACGACCTTGAAAGTTGACATTGCTTGTATTTTGAGAAGAAATTCCGAGTCGAGAAGATTTTTCTACTTGTTCGATGGAAAGTTGTGCTGTAATGGTGTTGAAAAAAAAACTAACAGAAATTACGAAGGCGAGAATTAAGCGTTGCATTATTATTTTTAAAGTAGTTACGAAAATAAAACCGCAAAGTTTAATTTTTTAAAGTTAACGGATGTTTAAATTTTCAAAAAAAATTTGTAAATTTCTAAAATCTTATCTTATGATTCAAATAATGAAACGTTCATCAACTTTTATTCCTCTAATTATTTTCGTTTGCGTTGTGAGTCCAAAAATCATTTTTGCGCAAACGGATAGAATTACGCCTGACATTGCTAAAAAAATTCAATTTTGCGTTGACTCGGCTGCACTGGTTTTCAAGAAAAAAATTTCACAGCGCGACGGCGATAGTCCAGAATATTTACAATTTGCACTCGATACTTTTAAAATTGAATGCGCTTCGGAATATGCCATGGATTACGATTATTCTACCGTTGGTATGAACGCGATTATGGATAAAGCGACCGATGAATACGATAAACTTTTGAATAAATATTATAAAAAACTTTTGGCGTATTTGCAAAGCGACGATAAACAGACGTTAATAAATACGCAACGCGCGTGGTTAAAATTTAAGCAGTTAGAAATAAACTTGATAGGTACAGTCAGCCAAACGAAATACAGTGGTGGCGGTTCGATTCAATCGAATTTAAACACAGAAGCTATTAACGAAATGGTGAAACAGCGCGCAGTAGCTCTGTATGGTTTTTATTCTCGTTTACAGAATAACTAAAACTGAAAATAAATAAAAGAGCCCGAACCAAACGTTCCGAAGAAAGAAATTAGCCAAATGAGAATGGCGTAACTTGCTACGCGAAATGTTGCACTCCGAACGGTGAGATTTTGCAAATCACCGATATTATTATGAATAAGTTCAGCTGAAATGAGAATTAAAATCAAAATTGCACATTTGATTACAATAAATTTATCCAAAACTGTGTTCCAACCCATACCTTGTCCGCTCGTTGCTGTGCGAATAACTTGCCACGCCAAACTGAAATTAGGCGCTCGAAAAAAAACCCACGCAAAACAAGTGAGCGTATAAACAATCAATACATCAATGCCCACGCGCAAAAAATGGGGAACGCGCAAAATATTATACACCGCGCGAAAAGGTTTTGACAGCAAACGCTGACCGATGAGATATGTGCCGTGTAAAAATCCCCAGAAAACAAACGTCCAATTTGCACCATGCCATAAACCGCCAATCAACATAGTGAGCATATTATTTCGGTACGTCATCAGTTTGCCATTGCGACTACCGCCGAGCGAAATATAAAGATAATCGCGTAGCCACGATGATAAAGAAATGTGCCAACGCGTCCAAAATTCTGAAAAGTTTTTACTGAAATACGGCGTTCTAAAATTCCATGGAAATTCAAACCCCATCATTTCTGCCAAACCACAAGCTATGTTCGAGTAACCCGAAAAGTCGGCATAAATCTGAATGGAATAAAAAATAATTCCGATGATGCAGCTCAAAGCACTGAAATTTGTGGGAAAAGCAAAAATTTGATCCACGAAAGGTGCAACCGTGTCGGCGATAGCGACTTTTTTAAAAAATCCCCACATCACTTGTGTTAAGCCATCCAAAAATTTATTGAGTACAAAGGGTCTATCGCCATTTTGAAACTGCGGCAGAAATTGTTTAGCACGCACAATTGGACCAGCTACCAATTGCGGAAAAAAGGACACAAACGTCGCGTAACGCCAAAAATTTCTTTCTGCTTTAATTTCATTTCTGTATACGTCAATCGTGTAACTCATGCTTTGAAAAGTATAGAACGAAATCCCAATTGGTAAAATGATATGCAAAGTCGTCCAATCGGCTTTAAATCCAATGGCATGAAAAGATTTGATAAAAGAATCTGCAAAAAAATTAAAGTATTTAAAAAATCCGAGAAAGGATAAATTTGCTAAAACAGAAATTAGAACCATGCGCTTGCGCGCCCGAATTGTAGTAGTATCTTCAATTAAAATGCCGAGAGAAAAATCGAGAATGGTTGTAAAAGCGACGATGCTTAGAAAACGCACATCCCACCAACCATAAAAAAAATAGGAAGCGATCAAACATAACCATTGTCGCGCAGTGCCTTTCAAATACCAATACAGCGGCAACACAACTGAAATAAAAATTAAAAAAGGAATACTATTAAAAACCATTTTATGAGTTCGCGTTTTCGTTCACAGTAAAATGCAAATATTGCACCATTCGCGACTTAAAAAAAATTAGTTTGCTTAAAAAAATTTAACGCGTTAAATTTGTTCTACAAATACTTCAACATTTTGCGTTGATTTTGTTTTCTAAATTATTAATTTATAAATGGAGAATAAAGACATTCGCTGGCAACAACGTTTCAATAATTATTTGAAGGCACTTTCGCAATTAGAAAAATTCTATGATAAAGGTGAAGAATTGAATAAAATGGAAGAGCAAGGCATGATAAAGACGTTTGAATATACGTACGAATTGGCTTGGAACACGATTAAGGATTTTTACGAAAATCAAGGTGAAGCTGGCATTCAAGGAAGTCGCGATGCATTTAACTTAGCTTTTCAAAGAGGATTGATTTCTGACGGAGAAACTTGGATGCAAATGCTAAAAGATAGAAATCGAACTTCGCATACTTACAATGAAGAAACTGCAGACGAAATTTCAGAAAGTATTTTAACGCTTTACTTTAATGAATTCGTTTTATTAAAAAATGAATTCGAAAAAATTATAGGAGCTAAAAAATAAAAACCGAGTAGTGACTAAATATGGATTAAAACAAAGTACAGTACAAGATATTCAAAAAGTTTTTTCAACTTTTTCAGAAGTGGAAGAGGTTGTTTTGTACGGGTCTCGCGCAAAAGGTAATTTTAAAAACGGTTCTGATATTGACTTAACAATTAAAGGCGAAAACTTAAATTTGAAAATCATCAATAAAATCAGTTTAAGTTTAGACAATTTATATTTGCATTACACTTTCGACCTATCTATCTTCAATCATATTTCTTCGTCAGAATTAATTGATCACATTCAACGCGTTGGCAAAGTTTTTTATAAAAAAAATGAATTCAGAGTTGAGAGTTGAGGGTGGTTTTATTTTAGCTATCAGTTCTCACTAGATAAGGTGGCTCCACACGTTGGTGGTATTATTGGTGGTTTTATTTTAGCTATCAGTTCTCACCCACCATTCTTCATCTCGGAAATCTCTCATAGCAACCCATATCGGGTGTTTTCGTGTCGCGCAGTTTATCAATAATATCTTTCGGAATACCATTTATCGGTAGCGCTTTATATTGCGCCACGCTGAGTGAATCTAAGCTGTAATCGGTTGCGCCAACATTTTTAAATAATTTATTATCGTTTTTGTAAACGATACAGTTGGTGCAATAATTAAAAAAATCTGTCGGTACAGATTTAACTGTGTCGGCAGCGCGAATCAAACAGTTTTTTAAAGCATAATTAAACGGCGTGGTTTTATTTTGGTCGGCATTATAAATAATTAATTCATTCGCTTTATTGCCATAAATAATACTGTTGTTGATATTTAAATTTAAACCAAACACTTTCCCATTCACGCAATTTCCGAGTGCATCTTGTGTGTAACAATTATAATTGTCCGCATAAAGCGACGTGTTTTTTGAACCAACACTCGAAAAAGTACAATAATTAAAAGTATAGTTTCCGCCAAAATGAATTTCAAGATTTTTGTCGTATGTATTATATGATAGACAATTTTCCGCATAGAGTGTGCTGTGCGTTACTAAAATTGCAGAACCCGAAGTATTATAAAATCTACAATTTTTAAGCGTTGTTGTACTCGCAGAATCTGCGCGAATTCCAACGCGCGAATTTTTAATCGTCATGTAGTTCAAAGTATTATTCTGACTTTTTGCGCCAATAATTATTCCTGCCCACTGATCGGGCGTATCGGAAAACTCGCTTTCGCGTCTGTCGCCTTCAAAAACAACTGGATTCGCTGC
>JAYVVO010000026.1:0-17542 GCA_043786955.1 Saprospiraceae bacterium | reverse complement strand
AATTTGAAAATTTAAAGAATTAAAAAATTACTAAAAATTTTCGGTACCGAATATAAAAACTTATTGATTAATCATGTTACAAAGTTATGCTATTTATTTTTTTACAAATCTGGAGTTTTGAGAAGTTATGAGGAACTATCGGGAGTTTTAGTTCCACATAATTTTTCTATAATTTCAACTTGCTTTTTGAGAGAGATTCTCTCTCTTTTTGCTAATACAATTCCTTCTTCCTCCAATTTTTTCATAAAAGTTTTAACATCTATACCCATATCTTCTGACATTCGCTCACGTGTTGTGTATTCCATGTTTTTTTAATTTTAAAAGTTTAATAAAATTTGTTTGATTTTTATGATTTAGTAATTGACCGGTATTCTTACAATATATTCTTTTCCAGATGCAATGAACAAACCTGCTCCTCCTTTCATATTAAAATAAGGGCTTGTTGGTTCGGTCGTTGGATTTGAGAAAGAAGCACCGTTATTAGCTATACTTTTTAGATAAAGAATATAATCAGGTGAAGTAGATTTAAAATACACAGATAATGATAATTTTTGATTTTTACTAATAGGAAATTGATTTTTAAAACTCTTACTATCCAAATTAACTCCGACTTGCCAAAAATATTTTCGACCATTAAAAATAGAATCACTTATTAATCGATCATTAAAAGAATTTTCATCAATCTGATAAGTTGTCAAAGGTTGTGAGATATTTGCAATCTTGTCTTTTTCATCAGTAGAAAAATTATCAATATAAACATGAAAAGTGAATGCTGTTTTTTCTCTAAAAGTATCGTTAATTTCAAATATCAGTTTACTCAACGCAATTCCATATTTTGGATTAATGGGATTATTTTGATTTAATTTTATTGTATTGGTATCCATAGCAAAACTTCTTGGAAAAATTTGCTTTCCAATAACCGTATCATATCCTTCTTTAAAAACTTTGAGAGTATATTCTTTGTCATAGTTAAAATGAACGCTGTCTCGAATTGTATATAGTCCAAAGTTTGAGGAATCCAATTTTCTAAAAAATTTTCCATCTTCAAAAATTTCTACTTTCGCACCTGAAATAAAATTTAGATAATAAGGCGAATTAATCGGACTTAATATTGTAGGGTTTCTGTTCAATGTGTCGCCATAATTTAAATTCCAATTAATTGGCTGACCTATATTATTTGTGTAAGTAATAAAAGGAATATACTGAAATAAATAATCATTTCTTAATTCGCATAAAAAAGCAAGTTGCTGTTTAGTTTCAGGTTTTAATATTATTTCTTGTTGCTGAAAATGACAAGAAATAGATATTGAAGTAGTTGCGACCCAAAATAATATTCTAATTATATTTTTCATAATCAATGTTTTTAGTTATTTAAAATTTAATATTGTAAGAAAAAAATGGAAGTATAGGTATAAGATTATTCTGACGTAAATTAAAAGTCGTAATAAGTTTTCCTGTTGAAACATCATTATCAGTTTGAACATCAAAATAATATGGGTTGCCTCTATTGTAAGCATTGTATAAACCAAAACTCCATTTGCGTGCGTAATGCTTCCGTTGTTTAAAAAACTCGAAACTTATATCTAAGCGGTGTATGTCTCTTGTACGGTAAGCATTTCGTTTACTATAAAGGATAATATTTTTTAAAACTAGATTTCCATAAGCATCACTTTGAATATCTCGATACACTTGTTCGGGCAGAGTAATAGCATTACCAGTTGCAAAATTCCAATTAGCTGAGAATGCAAAGTTTTTTGTAAATTGGTGCGAAACAACAATACTCAGTTCGTGCCGACGGTCGTATTTGTAAGCAAACTCTTCACCGTTATTGATTTGATCAAATTGGCGATTGTTCCAAGAAAGTGTATAACCTATCCAACCTGTAGTACGCCCGTCTTTTTTTTGCAATAAAACTTCCATGCCATACCCCGTTCCTTTGCCTTGTGTAATTTTATTTTCCCAAATAGAATCATTCGTCAGAAATCCACTACCTTCTTTGTAAGCAACTAAACCCGTCATGCGTTTGTAATAACTTTCCACACTCAATTCAATATCACTGCTTAAAGTTTTGGCAATGCCTAACGCCCATTGTTGTGCACGTTCAGGTTCAACAGTCGGAATGGTTGGCACCCACGAATCGGTCGGAATACCGAGTGCATCATTCGTCAATAAATGCAAATACTGCGTCATTTGCGAATAGGATGCTTTGATTGCTAAACCGGAATTGAGTTGATAACTCGCGCTCAATCGCGGCTGAACAGATGAAAAATTTGAACCGCGCACATTGAACAGCGAAGCATGCACACCTACATTAGCTTTGAATTTTCCGAATTGAAAATCATCTTCAATGTATGCCGCCGATTCAGTAGCTGTTGTACTCTGATTGCCGAATACAGAATCTTTCGTATCAAGCAGAATGGTTGTAAAATTGGGAACAAATGTGTGAAACGTTGAACCAAGACCAAAACGAATGAGATGATGCGCACTTAAATTATAATCAAAATCTGTTTTAACTGACCAATCTTTAACGAGCGTACTGAATATCGAACCCGAACGATGGGTTGTATAAACACCAGTGCTATTAAATGTCGAGATATTAGTGTTGATGTAATTGAAATTATACTCAGTGTAACTCGCGGTTGTATTGACAAAAAGACGATTATTTATTTTATAATTCCATCGAAAAGCCGTCATGAGGTTTCCAAAATAAAAACCCGACGCCGAAGTTGATACAGACGTATTAGTTGAACCGTCGAAACTATTTCCAAAATTATCGCGCCCTTTATACACGCTTAAAAATAAATTGTGTTTGTCGTTAATTTTATAATTGAGTTTAGTATTTATGTCGTAAAAATTGAGATTGAGTTTATTTCCCGGCGAAAGATTTAAAAATGGACTGATAATTAAATCTAAATACGTGCGCCGCAATGAAAGCATTACCGACATTTTATCTTTTATAATCGGTCCTTCAACCAAAAGTTTTGAGCTTACCAAACCCATTGTTCCATCGGCGTGCCATGCTTTTTTATTACCTTCTTTAGTAGCAATTTCTAAAACAGACGATAACCTACCACCAAATCGCGCAGGAAAACCACCTTTTGTTAATGTGACACTACGAATAGCATCGGCGTTAAACACTGAAAATAAACCGCCAACGTGCGAGGCGTTATAAATAGGTATACCATCGAGTAAAATTAAATTTTGATCAGGACTACCACCGCGCACATAAATTCCAGACGTACCTTCATCGCCTGCTTTTACGCCTGGCAGAAGTTGTAAACTTTTCAAAACATCCGCTTCGCCGAGTAACATCGGCATTCGTTTAATTTGTTCAATCGGTACTGTTACTTGACTCATCTGCACCGAGTTTTCTAAACGATCCAGTTTCTGTGCATTAACTTCAACTGTATTTAAAACTGAACCTGCGTCGAGTTTTATATTAATTGAAGTATCGGATTGTAGATTGAATGTAAAATTTTGTGCTTTATAACCGATGTAAGAAAAGGTTATACTTTTTGCACCAACAGAAGTTGAAAAACTAAAAAAACCATACGTATTAGTTATTGTGCCGTTGCGCGAATTATCATCAACGATAGAAGCGCCGATAAGTCGTTCAGAACTCGTCGCATCTTCAATAAATCCGCTGACTACGATATTTTTTTGAGCAAAAAGTGTGAAAGAAATCAGTGAGAATAGCCCCAAAGCATTACAATGCTTGAGTTGAAGACATAAAAGTGTATTCACTTTAAAAGGTAGTAAAATGTTTGAAAAATTGATTAAAAATTTTGATTTATTTTAAATGTAGCAGGTTGCGTGAATGCTCGCGTTAAAACTATTATGCTGAATAGTGTAAGTGGAAAGGTTTTTAAAAGTTAAATAATTTGATTAAAAATTTTCTATTGCTCAACTTATTTGCTTGTAAAGTTAGTTGATTAATTATTTAATATGCAAATATTTTTTTTGATTTTTTAAATTATTTGTTTAATAGAACTGAATTAAAAGTTGCGACAAATTAATTAAACCAATAAATTTTGATGGAAGATTGTAATAATTTTTTAAGAATTTTAAACACTTTTAATTGAATTTTCATTATTAGATGCAATCATCGTAATTTTGCAAAAAAAATAGATTTTATGATACACGATACGCTCACGTTTCAGTTGATTCATGAAGAATTGGAACGACAAAGAAATGGCATTGAACTCATTGCCAGTGAAAATTTTACCAGTTCGGATGTAATGAAAGCGACGGGTTCTTGCTTAACCAATAAATATGCAGAAGGTTATCCTGGCAAACGGTATTACGGTGGTTGCGAAGTAGTAGATAAAATTGAACAATTAGCGATTGATAGATTAAAAGAACTTTTTGGTGTAGAATATGCGAACGTACAACCACACTCTGGCGCGCAAGCAAACGCTGCGGTTTTTTTAGCGTGTTTAAAGCCTGGCGACCCCACACTTGGATTTAGTTTGGCGCACGGCGGACATTTATCGCATGGTCATGCAGCTAATTTTTCGGGCAAACATTTTTCGCCGCATTTTTATGGCGTTGAACCTGAGACAGGTCGTATTGACATGGATAAGGTGGAAGAAAAAGCGTTGGAAGTTAAACCTAAAATGATTATTTGTGGTGCCAGTGCCTACGCGCGTGAATGGGATTATGCGCGTTTTCGCGCCATTGCAGATAAAGTTGGCGCATTACTCTTAGCGGATATTGCGCATCCTGCGGGATTAATTGCTGCGGGTTTATTAAATTCTCCCGTTGATTATGCGCACATCGTTACTTCAACAACGCACAAAACTTTACGCGGACCGCGTGGTGGAATTATAATGCTGGGTAAAAACTTTGAAAATCCGTTCGGAAAAACAACTGCTAAAGGTACACTCATTAAAATGTCAACCATTATAGATTCAGGTATTTTTCCAGGCATGCAAGGCGGACCACTTGAACACGTAATTGCAGCTAAGGCAATTGCTTTTCATGAATGTTTACAACCCGAATTTAAAATTTATGCGCGCCAAGTCATTGCGAATGCACAAGCTATGGCTAAAGCGTTTGTTTCTAAAGGTTATAACTTAATTTCTGGTGGCACGGACAATCATTTAATGTTGATTGATTTAAGCAATAAAAATGTTTCTGGTAGAGATGCAGAGGTGACGCTTGGAAAAATTGACATCACTGTCAATAAAAATATGGTGCCTTTCGATACAAAATCCGCAGTCGTAACTTCGGGTATTCGCATCGGAACACCCGCTATTACAACGCGTGGTTTTTTTGAAAAAGATTGCGTGCAAGTAGTGAATTGGATTGATGCGGCTATCATAAATTTCAATGATGAGGAAATTTTGAAGAACATTAAACACGAAATTAATGCTTTCATGCAACATTATCCGTTATATGCCGATTCAGAAGAGTTAGTAGAATCGCACTAATAAGTAAATTTGTTGTCGCACACTTAAATCTGTGTGTAAACGTTTAAATTTGCGCCGCCTAAACCGCGTATTAATGAAAACTACGCGGTTAAAAATAAAAAAAATTCTGATGAATATGTTCTTCAATAAAATGAGCAAGTTAGTTTTCGTTTTTTCATTTGTATTTTCCACGACTCATATTTTTTCTCAAACGAGTCCTGTCATCTTTACGGTTAACGATAAACCCACCTACACCGACGAGTTCTCCTACATTTACAACAAAAGCAATGGTGTTAAAGCTGATTACAGTCGCGCCTCGTTAGAAGAATATTTAGATTTATATACCAAATTCAAACTCAAAGTCGCTTGGGCGCGCGAACACAAAATTGATACTATACCATCATTGAAAGAAGAATTACAATCGTATCGCCGTCAACTCTCTGAAAGTTATTTAACCGATAAAGAAGTCACAGAGCGATTAGGTCGCGAACTTCACAACCGCATGAAACGCGATGTGAGTATCAGCCATATTCTTTTTCATTTTGAAAAAAATGATACACTCGCCGCCTACACACGCGCTGTTTCTGTTTTGCAACGTTTAGAAAAAGGTCTTTTGTTTGAAGTTTTAGCAGGTACAGAATCAGACGATACAAATAATAAAGCTAAAGGTGGTTACATCGGTTATTTAACCGCAATTTTACCCGATGGTTTTTATGATTTAGAAACAGCGATTTACAATACACCCGTCGGAAAAACATCTGGCATTGTACGCTCACCGCTTGGTTATCACATCATTAAAGTGAATGAAGATAGACCTGCGCGTGGCGAAATAGAGATTTCTCATATTCTTATCCGAAAAAAGAAAGAAGGCATTGAACAGCCGAATGCCAAAATTCGTGCCGATAGTATTGCCACAGCTTTAAGAAACGGGGGCAATTTTGAAGCAATGGCAACTTCAGTTTCTGAGGATGGCGGTTCATCAACACGCGGTGGTTATTTAGGAGTCATCGGTATTGGTCGTTACGAAAAATCTTTTGAAGATGGTGCTTACACTTTAACTAAAGACGGCGAAGTATCACCCGTAATTGAATCCTCAATTGGTTATCACGTCATTAAACGTATTTCTAAAAAAGAGTTAGAACCTTTTGATCAAGCTAAAAATAAAATTAAAGCTAAAATCACTAAAGACAGCCGTTTTCAGTTAGCAAAAACTAAAATGGTTGAGCGCATTAAACGCGAAAGTCCATTCGCAGAAAACACGGCAGTGGAAGATGCATTTGCAAAAAATTTAGACTCTACTTTTATAACTTATAATTGGCGCGTACCTACCAATAATGTATCTGACGCGGATGTTCTATTTACTTACGGCGGCAAACAAGCGAGTACGGTAAAAGATTTTAATGAATACCTCGCCACGCATGCTAATAATCGGATTACTTATGCGCTACAAAATAATAAAAATTTAGCTGTAACGTCGCGCACTTTATTGAACGATTTTGCAGACGAAAAAGCATTAGCATTTGAAGAAACGATGCTCGATACAAAATATCCAGATTTTAGAAATCTCATGCGCGAGTTTGAAGAAGGTATTTTATTGTTCGAGGCGATGAAGCAAAATATTTGGGATAAAGCATCGCTTGATACTGTAGGATTAGAAAAGTTTTTTGCTAATAATAAATCGCGCTATAATTGGAATCAACGTTCGCAAATAATTTATTACAATCTTTCCGATACAGCGATGAAAAGTTTTGATGCCATTACAAAATATGCTACAAAACATTCGCCGCAAGAAGTAGTCGCTAAGTTTAATAAAAAATCGGAGTGGGTAACGTTTAAAGAAGAGATGATGGAAAGCGGAAAAGGCGGAAAAATTCTCGACCCTTCAATGATGAAAGCTAACACAATTATTCAAAATAAGCAAGGTTCGCCACGCGCATTTATCAAAGTTGAAAAAGTGTTGCCGTCATCTTCAAAAACATTAAAAGAAGCGCGCGGATTTGTAGTAGCCGATTATCAAGATTACTTAGAATCTCAATGGATTGCTGAATTAACTAAGAAATATAAACTCACCGTTAATCGCGATATTTTGTTGACGTTGGTGCGAAAATAGTTAATAAAAAACCTTGTTGGTTTTAAGACCTGCGAGGGTTGATGATTAGAATAAATTTATAACCCCAGCCTTTAGGCTGGGGTTATTTTAAGTTTTAAGCAAGGTAAATAATAACCTTATGCGATTTTTGTACATCCTACTTTTAAGTGCTACACTATTATTTCAAACACATTGCAAATTTGGTGCGCGACCACCTGCTGATAAAATTTTAGCAAAAGTTTTTAATAAAACGCTGTATTTGAGTAATCTCGATGGAATGTTTCCAGAAAACGCTACCCGTGATGACAGTGCAAGCGTGGTAAATTCTTTTAGCGATAGATGGATCCGTGATCAAGTGTTGATGAATGAAGCAGAAAAACACGTGCCGAGTGATTTGAACATTGATGAGCTTATAAAAAAATACCGAGAATCGCTCATTTTGAGCAGCTATCAAGAAAATTTAATCAAACAAAACTTAGATACTACTATTGCAGAAAGCGAACTAACAGAATTTTACGATCGCAATAAAGACCAATATCAACTTAGTGCGCCCATCTTAAGGTGCTTTTTATTAAAAATTCCTAAGCCGATTACACTTCCTGACAGTTTGCAAAAATGGTGGAACACGCCTAAAACAGGAACGAATTTATTGAAAATGCGCGATTACGCAAAAAAATTTGCGCGTGTTTATATTCTCGATGATTCCACGTGGCATCGTGTGGATGATGTAGCTAAATTTTTTCCAAAAGGAACGGTTACACCAGAAAATGTGGCGCGCGATAAAGAGATAACTCTTAAAGATAACGACTTTCAATATTATTTCAGGATATTAGGCGTTTTAAATCAGAAAGAAATTGCACCTTTGTCCTTTATTCGGCAGCAGGCATCGAAATATATATTGCATCAGCGCAAACAGAAATTGTTAGAGCAAAAACAACAAGAAATGTATGAAGCAGAATTGAAAAAAAACAACATTAAAATATACAAATTAAATTCTTGAACGTTAGGATAGAAGTAGTTTAGTAAAATTGAGAATCATGAGAAGTTTTTTTATAAAGAGTTTATTCATTGCGATTGCGTTTTTAAATTTTGTTGCGCTGCACGCACAGCAAAAAGAATTGGTGGATAAAATTGTAGCGCGCGTGGGCGATGAATTTATTCTACTGAGTGACGTTGAAGAACAATACGCTACGACTAAAGATCAGCGTGGAACGGTGCCAGAAAATTATCGGTGTATGATCATGGACCAAATGTTGGTTGCAAAACTTTTATACAATCAAGCTAAAATTGACTCACTCTATCCGAAAGATGAAGAAATTGAAACGCAATTAACCGCACGTTTCGATAAAATTTTGGATTATATGAACGGCAACACCGAGCAGTTCATAAATTACTACGGTCAAACACCGACAGCAATGAAAGCGCAAATGCGCGAAGACATGAAAGAGCAAATTATGACAGATAAAATGCGCGCAAAGGTTATTGCCGATATTGCTGTTACTCCTTCGGAAGTGAAAACTTTTTTTGAAAAAATTAATAAAGACAGTTTGCCTTATTTCAACCAAGAAGTAGAAATTTCTGAAATTATTAGAAAGCCGCGCTACAACGCCGAACAAAAAGCAATTGCAAAACAAAAATTACAAGTGTTGCGCGATTCGATAATAAACGGGAAAGCAGACTTTGCAGATTTAGCTAAGAAATTTTCTGCAGATCCTGGTTCTGGTCGTGAAGGCGGCGATTTAGGATTTGCAAAACGCGGTAAGTTTGTTCCTGAGTTTGAGGCGCAAGCGTACAAACTCAACGAAGGTGAGTATACGCAAGTTTTTGAAACCGAATTTGGTTTTCACTTGTTGCAGCTCATTGAGCGACGCGGAAATACCGTTCATACGCGCCATATTCTCATTCGACCACAATTTGTTGATTCCGATTTTACGGAAGCCAAAAATATTTTGGACTCCATCCGTTTGCTCGTCATTAAAGATTCTATGACGTTCTCTTACGCGGTTAAACAATTTGGCGAAAAAAATGTACCGAGTTACCACAACGATGGCAGATTGACGAATGCGCAATTAGGAACAAATACTTTTGAAACGCGCGATCTCGATCCAGATACTTATTTTTCGATTGACTCAATGAAAGCGGGTAGTATTTCAAGACCAATTGAAGTTACAGGCGCAAGTGGTGAAAAATATTACCGATTGGTGAAATTACTTTCTAAAACTTCGCCACACAAAGCGAGCTTAGCAACCGATTATAATAAAATTCAATCCGCAACGACGGAGCAGAAAAAAGGGCAAGAACTTGTTAAATGGATTGATGCCCACAACAAAAAAACGTACATCATCATTGAAAGCGATTTTAAAAACTGCCCTAACTTACAAAAGTGGCAGAACTTGAAAAGAATGTAATTAATAGTGAAAAAATTTAGAATAAAAGGTAGATCCTCATCAAATGGACTATGCCTTTTTTATAAGTTTAATCGTTGTTCAATTTTATGTTCTCACTCAACCTATAATTTTTGTTTTCTGGCTTTTCGCAAGTGCTTGTCTTGCAATGAAAAAAAGGGATAACGAGAGTGCCAATGATGAAAACATTTCTACTCAACTATCATTTCCTCAATTACTTTAAGGCAAAATGATAGTGCTATCTTAACCGAAAAGTTTGTAGTAAGTAGGTAAAATGAGTTTTAAAAAGAAAATTAACAAAAAGGATAAGTTCAACTTATCCTTTTTGTTTTATAATCCGTTTTAAACTAAATAAATATTAAATATTGAAAACGATTGTCAATATTGTGCCGAGTTGGCCTTCTAAATATAAAAAAGCAGATTGTGTTTTTTTGTTCGAGCAAATTAAAAATTTGGCAATTCGTTCCGAGAATTATTATATTATTATCGTAGGCTATCCAGTTGCTTGGTACATAAAAAGTCGGAAAAATATTTTTTTAGAAAAACCAATCACTATAGATTTACCTAATGTTAAAATTTATCATTTTTTCTACGTTAACAAATTTGAAACTTTCCTATCATTTTATAGTAAATTAAAAATACTTTTTTGGTCTGTTACTAAAAACCACTTACAGATTTTAATTCATGCGCATTTTTTAAATATGGGCTTTCAGGCTCTGAAACTGAAAAAAGATTTCGGAGTTCCTTTTTTCTTGACGGAACATTCGAGCCAATTTATTCATTATTTCGATTATTTCAAATTTAGCTTAACCGAAGTAAATGATATTTTGAATGCTGCGGAACAAATTATTGCTGTAAGCCCCTTTTTAAAAAATGATATGATTTCACAGTCGAGTATTATAGATAAAACTAAAATTGATATTATTCCGAATGGTGTTGACGTAAATAAATTTTATTCAACGCACGAAACTAAGACAAAGTTTAATTTACTATTTATCGGTTTAATAACTCAACGAAAAGGAATTTCAATTTTATTAGAGGCTTTTTTGAAAATTCAAAATATTTTTGATTACACCTTAACTTTAGTGGGCGATGGCGATTTAAAACAATATTGTACAGATTTTATAAAAATAAATAATTTAGAAAATAAAGTTACGCTTTTAGGCAGCGTAGATAATAACGCTTTACCGAAAATAATTAATCAGCACCATGTTCTATTATTACCAAGTTTTAATGAATCTTTTGGCGTTGTAGTTATTGAAGCGTTAGCTTGCGGAATTCCAGTCATTGTGACCGCGTGCGGCGGTCCTGAATATATTGTTGATCAATTATTTTTGGGTGAAGTTATTCCAATTGGCGACATCGAAGCTTTAGCACATGCGATTGAAAAAGTGAGAAATAATTATATAATTTACGACGCTGTAAAAATTTACAAGAATGTGGAGACTCGGTTTGGTTGGGATTCGATTACAGCACAAATTTTAAAAAAATACGATTCATTACCCTTAAATTAACTTAAATGTCTTTATTAATAAAAAAGATTAGAAAAAATCTTATAATTTCTAATTTAAAATTACCCATTTGGAAACCTATATTTCAGCTCATTAAAAAAGTTTATTTGCCAAGCATGGAAATACGCCAAAAACTAAAATTTATTGGTCAGTTTGAAATGAAATTAGACGACACAAAGACACTAAAACTTAATAACTTTGGGTTTTATATAGAAAACGAAATGTTTTGGGCAGGTTTAAAATCGGAATGGGAGCACGAATCATTAAGTATTTGGATTGAATTAGCTAAGAAGTCGAGTGTGATTTTTGATATTGGTGCGAACACAGGAATTTTTTCACTTTTGGCAAAAGGATTTAATCCTTCCGCTAAAATTTATGGATTTGAACCGCAGCCTAATATTTGCAAGTGTTTTTCGAAACAAATCGCGCTTAATCATTTCGATATTAAAGCATTTCAGTTGGCACTTTCAAATGAAAATGGCTCGACAAAGTTTTATAATTATGGTTTCGACACATTTAACTCGAATACAACAGCAGGCAGTTTGAATCAAGAATTTAGAAATTTGGCAACACAGCAAGCGATAGATGTGGAAACTATTCGATTAGAAGATTTTTTAAAACGAGAAAAAATTTTACAAATAGATTTGATTAAACTCGACGTTGAATCGTTTGAACCTCAGGTTTTAGAAGGCGCTGGCGACTCGTTAAAAATTTTGCAGCCCATTATTTTAATCGAAATTCAGTCGGATGAAGTCGGAAAAAAAGTTCAAGATTTACTGACGCCGATGCAATACGATATTTATAATATTAATGAAACTAAAGGCTTAGTGAAAGTCGAAAAATTAATTGACCAAGAATTTAAAAACCATTTAATTGTGCCACTCAGTAAAAATAAAATTTTTTTGGAATGCACACAAAAATAAAGTTTTTACGCCTATTTTCTAAAAATTCAAAACGAAACGTATGATGCTCAAATTAGCAAAAAAATTTTACGGAAGAATTAAAAATCTTTTCAAACCGCAATTTTCTTCCAAAGAATATTGGCAAAATAGATACGAAACAGGTGGTAACTCAGGTTCAGGATCGTATAATCACTTAGCAATTTATAAAGCAGAATACCTTAACGCTTTTGCTGAAGATAATAAAATTAATAGTGTCATAGAGTTTGGTTGCGGCGATGGCAATCAGATTAAATCTTTCACATTTTCAAATTATATCGGTTTAGACGTTGCACCTAAATCAATTGAACTGTGTACAGCAGAATTTAAAGACGACAAAACCAAAAGTTTTTTTCTCTACGACAATAGGTATTTCCAAGATAATAATGGGGTTTTTAAATTCGATTTAGCCATATCTCTCGATGTTCTTTATCATTTAATTGAGCAAGATGTGTATGAAAGTTATTTGATTCACCTATTTCAGAGTGCGAAAAAATATGTTTTAATTTACTCTTCGAATGAAAATGTGCCAGCAGCGCACGCTCAATTTCATGTCAAAGAACGCGTATTTACGAACGATGTTGAGCGATTAATTCCTAATTTTAAATTTGTTCGTCGCGACGAAAATAAATACAGCACCAAATATTACAAAGACGAAGATATTGGAAGTCTTTCTGATTTCTTTTTGTTTGAGAGAATTTGATGGTGATGATTAATTTGCATGCCAGATGGCATTTACTTCTTTTCACTTCAAACCGATACCAATAAAATTTTGATACAGAAGTATGTTGTCCAAAAATAGTTTGTAACGTATCTTTGGCGTTCTTTAATTTTTAATTTATGCCGCTGAGTTCTTCGCAACTTGTTAATCTTGCCAAAAAATACGGAACGCCATTATATGTTTACGATGCTGAAATTATTGCGCGGCAATTTCAAAAACTTAAAAATGCTTATGCTGCTGCACCGAGTTTAAAAATTCGGTTTGCTATGAAAGCCCTTTCTAATATTTCGGTAGTTGCCTATTTGAAAAGTTTGGGTGCGCAAATTGATGCGGTCAGTATTGAAGAAGTGGAATTGGCATTGTATGTTGGTTTCGCGCCGAGCGAAATTGGTTATACACCCAGTGGTGTTACGTTTGAAGAAATTAAACGCGCTGTTGCATTAGGTGTAAATATTCACCTCGATTCTATTCCACTGCTTGAACAATTTGGTGCTGAGTATGGAAACTCATTTCCGGTGGGCTTGCGCATAAATCCTAACGTAGCGGCTGGCGGAAATTTTAAAATTTCTACAGCACACAGCAAATCTAAATTTGGAATAAATATTTTACAGATAGACGATGTTTTGGCGGCTGTGAAAAAATACGACGTGTGTATTACAAATTTGCACCAACACACGGGGTCAGAAATTAAAGACGCTGAAACTTTTTTGCAAGTGGCAGATTTAATTTTACAACTGGCGCATAAATTTCCCGATTTAACAAACATTGATTTGGGCGGTGGATTTAAAATTGCTTACAAACCGAATGAAGTTGATGCTGATATTGACGCGATTGGCGCAGCAGTTTGTAAAAAATTCAACGACTTTTGTATCGCCTATGGTCGTGAACTCAGTTTGGTTTTAGAACCAGGAAAATACTTGGTCGCACAATGCGGAACTTTTTTAACGACGGCTAACGTCATTAAGCACAATCCAGAATTAAATTTTATTGGCATTGATTCAGGATTAAACCATCTCATTCGACCGATGATGTATGGTTCTTATCATCCGATAGAAAATATTTCGAGCGCATCTTTAGAAAAAGAAACTTACAACGTTGTAGGTTATATTTGCGAAACCGATACTTTTGGCGAAGAGCGAAATTTGCCACAGACACACGTCGGTGATATCATCGCGATTCGCAATGCTGGTGCTTATGGTTTCACTATGGCATCGAATTATAATAGTCGTTTCAAACCGGCTGAAGTTTTTGTGATTGATGATGTGGATTATTTGATAAGAGAACGTGAAGTTTTCAACGATTTATTGCGACATCAAGTGTTGCTATCCTTTGATTAAAATATCAATAACGCTATGATTTTTTCCCCCGATTTAAAATTAGGCGTACATTTCGATACGCACAACATCAATGCAGTCGGCGATGACGTTTTATACATTGGCGATTTTAAGTTATTGGAGTTCTTAGAAAAACAACATGGTATTTATACGCCGCGTCGTCGAGACGATCATTTGCGCATCGAATATTATCGCTTACTACTCAATGATTATTCAAACAAAAATAATTGTTTTTATTCAGAGTCCTTTAATGCGGATGCGTTAGCAAGTGCTGAGCATTTACTCTGCAAGCGCGATGAACTTATTTTATCTGGGCTCGATTTTTCGCAAATTACCGAAACTGCGCCCGATAGAATTCGTGTTTTTGCGGGCGTTGAAACTGAAAATTTAGAAAATAAAAATCATCTCGCTCAATTTAAACAAACAGAAGGTTTTGCCGATAGATTTATGACCGTCTTAAAAGCGTATCAAAAATCAAGTTTTAAATTTAAAAGTATTTCACTTTTAGAGCCGTTTGAAATTCTGCCTGTGCATTTGCAATTGTTTTTAAAAATTTCCGAGAAAAAAACCGAGAGTGAGAAGGTTAGGATTGAAAGCGCATTTGAAACGAAATTTGAGAGTTCTCAATTCAGTTCTGACACCGCAATACTTTCACATCTTGAAAAATTTAAAAACTTTTTAAACGGCGAATTAAATCAAGAAGCAGTTAAAACAGTTTCTTCCACAGATAATAGCATCTTGATTTTAGAAGCACCGAATGAATCAGATGCCGCAATTTTTTTATCGCACCTCATAAAATATAATGCGGGGTTTAATCCGTTTTTTTTAGTAAAAGATAGTCACCGCGTTTTAGACGAATCGCTTTATTTGAACGGATTGCCGACGATGGGTTTAGCTTCGAGTTCGGAAGTGCGTCCGTCGTTACAAATTTTAAAATTAGTAACTGCTTTTTTGTGGAAGCCTTTTGAAACCGATAAAGTTTTGCAATTTGTTTCGCTCAAACAAAAACCACTCAACTTTGAACTTGGTCGCGTTATTGCGCAAATTTTGAATGAGAAACCTGGCATTGGTAGCGAAATGTGGAAACAAGATATTGCTATTTTCTTTTCAAATTATGAAGCTATTTCCGAAGATGACGAAGAGCGCGAAAACATAGAATCTGTGCGCAAAGCATTTAATTTTTGGTTTAATCGCTTGCGTTACGATATTAATTCGGAAGCACCGCTCAAAGAAGTTGCTGCTATTTTTGAGTATGTTCAAAAGTGGAGTAACGAACAATTTTTAAAATCGAAAGGAAAAAATGTTGTAATGCGCGTTTTGACCGAACAATCGCGCCGAATTTTTGAATATTTTGAAGCATTGATCACAACAGGTCAGCGCGCGATTAATAAACAAAATATCGAGCGCGTAATTCGCGTGATTGTGGAAGCCACGCCATTTCAACCGACGGTTAATACCGTTCATTCTTCATCCTATACGTATCACGAAAGTTTAATTCCCACTGATACAAATACATTGGTTTGGTGGAATTTTACTGATTCAGAAATTGCGATTGAACCATTGTTTTGGGAAGAAAGTGAAATAAATTATTTGGCGCAAATCGGAATTTCGATTGATACGCCTAAAAAAAATCAATCGCGCCAACTTCTTTATCAAAAAATACCATTTTTAAACACCACACAGAAAATTATTTTAGTTGTGCCGCGCGTTGTAACCGGTGTTGAAGTGAAGGAACATCCGTTGTTGAGTTATTTAAAAGTCTGTTTCAGTGATATTTCTGGATTTTATGTGCACCATCAAAATTATTCTTTAGAGGCGTCGTCTCTTGCAGCTGGACTAAAAAACTTATTTAATTTTCCTAAAAAAGAAATTTTATCGCCGTATTCGTTGCAAGCAGTTCCGACACATTTAGAATTAGGATTCGATGCCTATGAAGACAGAACCCACGAAAATATTTCTACCATTGACGCCCTTTTATTTTATCCGCACCAATGGTTTTTAGGTTCGGTTCTGAATTTGCGCCGTTCAAATTTGGTGAGTACTATTTCTGAAAATATTTTACGCGGAAGAACAGCGCATAGATTTTTCGAGTTAATTTTAAATTCAGATTTTTATGAATGGCGCAAAAATGATCTTGAAAATTGGTTTGACGAAAATGCTTTGCAAATTTTAGAACATGAAGGCGTTTTGCTTTTGCAATACGGCGAAGAAACGAATTTAAAATATTTTATTGATCGCGTGAAGCGAAGTATTTGGACGTTGATGAATTACATCAAGCAAGATGGTTGGCGTGTTTTGGCTACAGAAAAAAAATTAGAAGCTAAATTAAATGATTTAAATCTTCATGGAATTTCAGATTTAGTTTTGCAACGAGGTACCGAAATTTGCATCGTTGATTTAAAGTGGAGTGGTATCACTGCTAAGAAAAATTTAATTATAAATAGGGAAGATTTTCAGTTGATTTTATATGGTCATGCACACGCGGATGAAAATATTTCTAAAATTCATGGCGCTTATTTTATCATCGAATCTGCTAAACTTTTGGTGCGCAACAATGAAGCATTCTCAAAAATAAATGCTTTAGATAAAGATGCTGGCAGTAATGAAATAATGCAGCATATTTTAAACAAAATTGACGCGACTTATAAATGGCGTTTCGCACAATTTGAAAGCGGTTTAATAGAAATTAGAACGACAGAGACCATAGGATTTTTAGAAGAATATTATAATAACATGCCAGAAAATATTTTAGAGATGCGCAATAAAGCGCATAATTACGATAATTTTTCGTTGTTGATTAACAATGTTATTTAGTAAAATGCGTTTTTTCAAAAAGATATTTCATGAAAAATTATTTCGTACAATCAATATTCATTTTGGCAGTAATTTTTTTGTCTTCCAATTTTTTGAAAGCACAAGAAACTACGCAAGCCACACCGTTTATTACCGCCGATGAACTTTCAAAAAGATTAACTATTTCAGGTGATTCCGTTTTGTTGGTTAACTTTTGGGCAACGTGGTGTAAACCGTGCGTCGCGGAATTACCATTTATAGAACAGTTTGCAAAAGTAAACGCGGATAAAAAAATTAAAGTTTTACTCGTTAGTCTCGATTTTAAAAACACGATTGACAC
>JAYVVO010000025.1:0-2315 GCA_043786955.1 Saprospiraceae bacterium | reverse complement strand
TACCTATTACAAAAAAAGCGAACAAATTGTTCGCTTTTTTAAAATTATTTTTTCAAACTAATTGTGAAGCGCGTCTATCCGCCATTTCTGATTTAATGTTGCGCCAGCGTGAACCTAAAATTTTATTCATGCCTTTATCAACAACGTAATGTTTAGCAATACTCATCGCGCCGACCGCACGACGGACATAGCTTTCGTTGGCGCGCAACGCAATCGAATATCCACCGTCAACGTATTCGATATGATGCCAATAACCGCTCGGAATAAAAATAGATTCGCCAGGATTTAAAACGGTTTCAAATCCTTTAGCGTAATTCAGTGCCGGAAAACGTTTGTAATCTGGTTTATTTATATCAACATAGCTCGCAACAGTATAAGGATGTTTGTATAAAAGTTTTGACTGATCTTGCGCAAAGACAACGACGCGTTTTCTGCCGTGAATTTGGTTTAAAAAAACGTGACTCATGTCAATGTCGTAGTGCATCGGTGTGACTGAACCTTCACCACCAAAAAACATGAATGGAAAATCTTTTAAAAAACCTTCCATGATGGTTGGAATAGTATAATCGTTGCACATCTCAGGTGCTTGCTTAAAAATATTCCAAAGAAAAATTCTGTACGGCATTGGACCGCGTTCCATGAGTGTTAAGTATTCGCCAAAACTCATAAACAATTCAGGTTTCATGTAACCATTTCCTGGTTTAGAATAGTTGGGCGTAACAACTGGCACTTCGAGATGTCCATATTTCGATTTTAAATTTTCAATTGTCCAGTTTTTTTGCGCGGGCCAATCTTTAATTAAATCGGTAAACACCATCGGGCGAAGGGGTTTGAGAAATTCTGTTTCAAAATCTTCATTTGAGATGCCTGTACGTCTTTCTATAGGTTGCAACGTCAACATAAACTTACATTTTATTTATAACGAAACACAAATTTAAAATATTATAACTTGATTGTCATTAAATTGCAATAATAAAACCAAAGAAATAATATCAGAAAGACAAGGTAGTTCTTTTTGCGTCACGAAGTAGGAATAGGGCAAAAAAAAACTTGTCACAACACGTAGGTGACAAGTTTTTTTTGAAGGGACCTAGATGGGGCTCGAACCCACGACCCTCGGTACCACAAACCGATGCTCTAACCAGCTGAGCTACTAAGTCCAGAAAATAAATCTTTCAAAATGCGGAGGCTCAGGGATTCGAACCCCGGGTACCCTCTCGAGTACGGCAGTTTTCAAGACTGCTGCAATCAACCGCTCTGCCAAGCCTCCGTTGATTTATTTACTACATTTTTGAATGCGGGTGCAAAAGTATTACAGTCTGACGAATTTACAAAACCAAAATACAAATTAGTCTTAAAAAGCCCACCATTTTTTTCTGAAAATCCGCGACGCAATAATATAACGCACCGAAACGCCTGTTTGCCAATCGAACCCTGTACCCTCACCCATAATTTTAAGCGAAGGTTTCACATCGGCTGATACAACGATACCACCCAATTTTATTTCTGCGCCTGCAATAAAGGCAATACCCGTCGGATTTGTAGGCGAAACTTTTAAATTATCGTTCGGCGCATACCAAGTATGATACGCACCAACACCAGAATAAAAATTCAGTGCACGCGTTAAAATGTTGGTATGCTGCTCAATTAATAATGTACCCGTAACATCTTTAGTCGTTAATCCCGATTTAACGATTGCTTCAGCAGTGGTTTTTAAAGCTACTTGTTGTTGCACAGTCAAACCGATGCCATCTCCGAAACGAATACCTGCCGCAGTGCCGTAACCTTGCGCGTAAGTTCTTGAAAATAAAAAAAAGGAAATAATTAAAATGGAAGCAAAGGTTTTCTTAAACATTCAAAACTTGTTTTGTTTTAAATTAAAACGCTCGTCTTTAAAAATTATTCTTTGTGTGTGCAAGTTTATGAAAACGCTAACCTTTGAATCGTTTTTTAAAACCAATCCTGTTATTTAAACACAAAAGACACCAAGCGCGCTATTGCTTGATGTCTTCCATGAAAATTTTATAAACCTGTTAAAAAGTACCTGCTCCTACTCTACCAGAAATATCCGTAAATTAAAAATAGAATAGCTAAAACAATAGCGGCACCAATGGCAAAACCACGTGATGGTTTAAACATTTCGTAAGGCACTACCAAACCTTTCGGATTGTTGACACTTCTTGCATCTGAAACAGTGATGAGGTACATTCCTAAAACTGTAATGATGAAAACAAATCCCATACGATCTAAAAAAGGTATTTCATAAATTCCCGCTGGATTTTTAGCCGCGAATCCAAAATTGTATAAAAATGATA
>JAYVVO010000024.1:0-2315 GCA_043786955.1 Saprospiraceae bacterium | reverse complement strand
GCTCTTTAATGTCACGCTCACGCTGTTTTCTTTTTGCATCGAGCAGTTTTTCTTTTTCTTTTTGCGCATTCTCTTTGGCTTTTTCTTTGGCTTCTATGGCTTTTTCTTTTTCCTTCGCTATGCGTTCTTTTTCTTTCAGTTTTTCTTTTTGCGTGAGTTTTCTTTCCGCAGCAGCTGCGGCAGCATTTGCTTTTCTATCGGCAGCAGTGAGTGGTCTGCGTTTAGCATTCGGATCATACACTTCCGACATATACTCGAAAGTTTCTTGTGCATTTTCAAATTCGTGTTTATAATATTGCGCTTTACCCAGCAACAAATAGCAATCGTCCGTCCAATCACTCGAGCGGTGATAGGTGGCTACAACAGCAATTTTTTCAATCGCTTTATCCAATTCAGATGAGACACTTTTTGGATTTTCTACCGCTAATTCAGGATAAATATCCAAAACTTTGGCGTAATTATCCACGTGTTGCGCGCGCAATTTATCAGTCGCTTCATCCATCAAAACCGAAGCATTGAAGAAGCCGTTGTATTTTGAATTTAAATTTTGGAAAAATAAACGCGTACCATGCGCTTCATCAACCTTACGTTCCGTGACGCAGCTTGTCAAAAACAAACTGACAAAAAAGATCACTAAACTTTTTTTCGGTGCATTTGAAATAGTTTTCCGAAATTTTAAAACGTAAATATCGTTATTCATGAAAATGGATTATTCAATTAAAATCTAAAGGCAAATGGCAAATAGCAAAACCTAAAAAGCAAAGTGCAATATTGAATTTAGCAATTAGCTTTAAACTTATTCGTACCTTTGCATCAGAAAAATGATAGAATGAAAGAATTAAGAAATTAAAGAGCAAAGAAATTAAAAATGAAAAAGTTAAAATATGGAAGAAACAGAAACTAAACTTTATTTTTTAGGTTCATCAATTTTTCATTCTTTATTCCTTCATTTTTTATTTCCTTGATTAATCTATACGAACTAAAACTTTGCAAAGTTATTTTATTAGTAACAGAATTTAACTATGTCTGATAACAAAGCTGCACGAACATCCTTAAAAGAACGCTTCGTTAAAGTGTTCCACAATATTCGTCACACAAATGCACGCGAAATTGTACATAAGTTTGAGCTATTATTGCAACGCATCCGAGCAATTTTTGAAAAAGCACAACACACTTACTTTCGTCTTATCATCAGAAACGACGAAACCTTCGAGGAAGTACGTTCTATCAAACTTTCTACGATGAATCTGTACGTATTAATCAGCAGTTTGTTGGTAGGTTGCACCTTGTTCGGCGTTTTTTTAGTCGCTTTTACGCCGCTAAAAAAAATTGTTACTGGTTACAAGGCTTATGGCAGTTCAGATCGCGCCGTTTTTGAATTATCGGAACGCGTTGATAGTATTGAACGCGCCTCTTTGGCGCAAACCAGATACATCAGCAGCTTTAGGCGTTTGCTCACAAACGATGTAGAAACAGAAAAAAATTTTCAACGCGATACTGCAGGCATTCCTAACGATGCTAATTTAAATGTATCACCTTCAGAAGCAGAATTAACGCTTCGCGCAGGTGTTGGTGGTTCGGGGGATGAAGAATTTAGCGAGGGCGCAAGCAATACAAAACTCACTACAAGTCCTGAAGTTGGAAATCCGTTGGGTGCTACTAAAAAAAATGAACGCCTCGAAAGTCTTTATTTATCCGCACCACTATCTGGTGCAGTGCTTTTAGGGTTTAGTATGAACAAACAGCACTACGGTATTGATATTGCTGCACCAAAAAACACAGCTGTTAAAGCAACTGCCGACGGTTTTATAATTAGTAGCGATTGGACTTTAGAAACAGGTAACACTATTGTGATTCAGCACGAGAACAATATGGTATCTTTTTATAAACATAATTCGAGCAACTTAAAAAAAGTCGGAGATAAAGTTAAAGCGGGAGAAGCAGTAGCTATTATTGGCAACACGGGTGAACAAACTACTGGTCCGCATTTGCATTTTGAAATTTGGAAAGATGGCAAACCTGTAAATCCTGCCGAGTATATTCGTTTTTAAAATTCTGTAATTCTTTCATAAAAAAAACCCGCCTTGTATTAAGGCGGGTTTTTAAAGTTCTATGTGCTATTCTATTTTTTAGCTGTGAGCAATTAGCTCTGAGCTTCTCATTTTTCTAAAGCGGGCTCATTGATCAAAGCTAATTGCTCAAAGCTAAATTAGTACTGAACGCCTAAAGCTTTCATAGTTTCAACGTTTAAGTTACCTACTGGTAATCCTTTTTCTTGTTGGAATTTTGTTAAAGCAGCTTTAGTTAAGGCACCC
>JAYVVO010000023.1:0-17656 GCA_043786955.1 Saprospiraceae bacterium | reverse complement strand
TGATTGTGTTCTTGACTTGTTCGGAACAATCACAACAGTGTCGGCAGCAATTATAATAGCATTAGGTCGCAATAAATATTTTTGATGATGCGCTTTTTTTTGTGCTAAATGCAATGCTACATCCATGTGTGGCATTCCTTCAGGTACCGTTTCATCCACATCGGCAGGCGCAATTTGTATATTCTCAAAACCCGATTCTCGCAAAAGTTGTGCGCGGCGCGGCGATTGCGATGCTAAAATTATTTCTAAAGCATTAATTTTTTCTTGAAGGAACATATTTGAGATAATGTGAGATTGAACTTTGAATTATTAAAACTTTAACTCCGCATTCATCTTAAATTAATAAAAGCAGAACAAAAATTAAACCGACCAACATCACCACTTTTGCAAAAGTAGCTGCTGTGTGCCAATCGTTAGGAGAATTTGCTTTGTAAACAAAGTAGCACAAATAAAAAACAAAAAAGTTTGTCGTTTGCCAGATTGTAAACTTAATCATTGATGATTTAAAAATAAAACCGAAATAAATTATTGTGGTAATAAAAATCAATGCTAACGCGTAGCAAATAAATTTTGTTTTTGCAATGCCTAAAACTATAGGTAAAGTGCGCGCGCCAAATTGCGCATCGCCATTTGCATCTTCGGCATCTTTAATAATTTCGCGGAGGAGTGTTGAAATAAAAGCGAGTATAGAATATCCAAAAAAAATAAAAAAGAACTGGTTATAAGAATTTGGATTCAGGTGCGTGCGCGTATCAGAATTTAAATTTTGTGCGTAAAAAATTATCCAAGCCACCGCTGCGCAAAAAATCGCGACAAACAAATTACCGAGCAAAAATGATTTTTTGAGATGCGCAGCGTATAACCATAATCCAAAAACAAATGTCGGTAAAAGCCAAAGTTGATCGAAATGGTTAGTCACGTTGGCAACTTCAAAACTTAAAATGCTACCGAAACCAATTAAAATAAAATAGAGAAGTGTTGCGCGGCGCTTAGAAATTTGACGACCGACGATTTGTTTGTATTCGGGTTTGTTGTGCGCGTCAATATCAATATCGTAAATATCGTTAATGACATAACCCGCAGCAGTGACGCAAACGGTTGCTAAAACAAAAATAGCAAATTGAAGATTGTTTAAAACTAATTCGATGGGTAGGTTTGAACGTATGGAAAGACGAACTACTGCTTGCAAAAAAAATTGGGTAAGCGCAACGATGATTAAATTTGGAAACCTCACCAATTTTAAAAACATCATCGCTTCATGTATTACAAAGTTCCAAGCACATACATTTTATCGAGCGTTGGCGCATCGCTGCCGCCTTGTTTTTCTAAAGTTATTGCAAACGCTTCTGCTTTGTCAAAACCTTTCATAAATTGTAACGCCTCTGTGCTGTATTCTAATACTCCTGCGCTTACTGGTTTTTTATCAACAATTGCCCAAAGCTGATATTGCATTTTTTCGGGTGGTGCCGGTAAATTAACAATCGCAAGCATTGTCTCCGCTTTTTGCGCGTTCCAATAAATATTTACTTTCGATTCGGGCGCAATTTTTAAACCTTTGAGTTCAACTGTTTTTGTATTCGCGTTTCTCAGAACATTCAAAGCACGATCTGTCTCAACGTAGGTCTTCGCATTTTGGCGTTGCTCTATTTCGCAACTCTGCGATTTTGAACGCTCTTTTTGTAATTCAGTGTAAAAATAAAAAGAACTTACAGCTAATGCTGCTGCTGCAAACCAAGATAATACATTTATGGGACGGCGCTGAGTTATTGTTGTACGATTAATAAGCTCGGTGTTTTCAGCGGGTAGTTCTGCTTTTATGTTTGAAAACGCATTCGATTCATTTGCAGCTTGTGGCTCAAGAAACCCATCTGCTTTTTGATTGGGCTTCGAATATTTATCTTGAATTACCTTTTCATTTTCTATTTTAGAAATAACAGCATCTTTTACCATCGCCCGAACTGGTAAGGCTTGCGAAATGGCTAAATTTTCAAGACCCACTTCAATTGCGGTAAGTTCTGCTTTGACTTCTGAATGTTGTAACGTCCATGACACAACCGTTGCGCGCTCAGTTGCGCTTAACTCATCTAAAATATAAAGCTCAAGTAACCCAGACTCTAAAATATCGCTTACATCCATTGCTTTTCAATTTCTAATTTAACTAAAAGTAATTCCTAAGTTGCTTCAACGCAATTCGCAAACGTGTTTTCACAGTGCCCAACGGTAGCACCAATGCTTCCGCAGCTTCAACGTGTGTGTAACCCTGAAAATAAATTGTATCAACTACTGCAAATAATTCAGGCGTTAGCTTGTTTGCCAAATCTTTCAAGTCCAATCCATCTGGATTGATCTGACTGACTTGGTTTTGTGCATCAACGGTATTTACGATATCATCAATAAAATGGTTTTTTTGACTGAAATTTTTAGCACGCGTCGCATCAATTGCTGTGTTTCGCGCTATGTTCAACATCCAAGTAAATAATTTTCCTTTAGACGCATCGTAGTTGGCGGAGTATCGCCAAATTTTTGTGAAAGTATCCTGCAAAACTTCTTCTGCTAAAGTTTCGTTCTGAATAGTACGCTTCACAATACCCATTAGCGCACCTGCGTACTTGTCGTACAAGACACCTATTATTTGTGTGTCTTGCTTTTGTAGAAGTTCAACGATGTGCTGTTCTGTAAACAAAGGAGTTTCGGTTTGAATCATTAATCAGTTTGCAAAAATAATTAAAAGTTTTGTATTTGTGCTATAATATTTTAACAACGTTAAATTTGATTTTGTTTTGTTTATCTAATGTATTTTTTAAAGAAGAATTAGGCATGGAACGCAGAAAATTTATTCAGACTACAGGTTTATCCATCGCATCAGTTATAGTGTACTCTACATTCAGTGAAAACTTTGGTATAAATTCTCATTTAATACAATTTCCTGATGCTGTTAATGCTATCATTAATGATGAAAACGTTAAACTCATTGGCAAAAATGAGCGCTGGTCGAATAATGGTTTGGAAGTAAACCTCATAAATTCTGCTCGAAGCATGAATGTTGAAATCTCAGCACCTAAAATTGTTTTGAGTGCCGTCACGCTCAGTTGGAAATTTCCGATAACTCCCTTTCTATAATTAAAAACGATCATTGGGAGAGAACCTACGGCGATGTTTCGTGGCACACACCAAACGCTAACGAAATTTTACTTTGGTATTTTATGGAATACAACCGCAAAACAACGAATGGTTTTGGCGTGAAGACGGGCGCAAAATCTTTTTGTTTCTGGAATGTAACGGAAAAAACGCTATCGCTTACGCTTGATACAAAATCGGGTGGAAACGGTGTTGCATTGGGTGATAGAAAATTGCTGGCTGCGCAAATTGTAACTCTCAAAGGCAAAAAAAATGAATCACCTTTTGAAACGACACGCAGATTTACAAAACTGATGTGCGATGCGCCAAGATTGCCCAAAAAACCCATTTACGGCATCAACGATTGGTATTTTAGTTATGGCGACACTTCCGAAAAATTAATTCTTGACCACACTGCGCTCATGTCGCCGATGACAGAAGGATTAACGAACTTGCCTTTTTCTGTCATAGATGCAGGTTGGTTTAAAGGTCCGCCGACAGCACCGAACGATTGTTGCTGGGGTGATGATATGAAAACGCCCGATAAAAATTTTCCAGATATGGCGCGCCTCTCGGAAAAAATTCGCAAATTTAATATGCGACCTGCCTTGTAGACACGTCCGCTGTGTGGCAGTTATAAAGATTCCAAATCGTTGATATTACCCGACATAAAAGGTAAAGAGCCCAACAAACCTGTTCTCGATCCAACGATTCCAGAAAATTTAGAGCGGGTAAAAAGTTATTTCAAATTGTATAATCAATGGGGTTACGATATGGTCAAGTTTGATTTCACGACCTATGATATTTTTGGTAAATGGGGATTTCAAATGTTCAGAGATGGCGCAATAACAGAAAGCAATTGGCGAATGCATGATAATTCAAAAACGAATGCTGAAATTGTTTTGCAACTTTATAAAACTATTCGAGAAGCAGCTGGTGATATGTACGTGCTCGGCTGCAATACTTTTAGTCATTTATCGGCAGGTCTATTTGAAATTAATCGCATCGGCGACGATACTTCGGGTCAAGATTGGGAGCGGACACTTAAAATGGGTGTCAACACTTTGGCTTTTCGCGGCGCAACGCACAATACTTTTTATGCCGCCGATGGCGATTGCGTCGGTTTAACGAACAAAGTGGATTGGCAAAAAAATAAACAATGGCTCGAGCTGCTTTCTAAAAGTGGCACGCCTTTATTTATTTCTGCCCAAGCAGATGCGACGGGTGCAGCACAAAAAATTGTGATCAAAGATGCGTTTGCTTTAGCTTCAACGCCGCTACCCGTGGGTGAACCTTTAGATTGGCTCGAAAATGCGTTTCCAAAAAAATGGAAATTAAATGGTAATGTTGAAAATTTTAGTTGGTAGAAAAAAATTAAAAGTTATTTCTCTAAAATTATTAGAACTTGATTCGTTTTTATGAAGTTGTTTTAACTTTTTGTTTTCAAGCGAGAACGAGTTATTTTTGAATCAGACGATTTGATTTATAAGTTCGTAGCACAGCTACGGACGAAATGAATCAAAGAAGTATGATTTAAAAATAGCCGTTTACAGCCCAAAGAAATAAGTTTAAACAACTTCTAAAGAAAGTTTTATTTACAAAAATCCAAAAAACAATTTTTTGAACGCTATGTTTTAATTTTTGTACATTTGCATCTCAAAAATTACGATTTATGTCAACTTTAGAAAATCCGATAACTCCAACTATTTCTCACAATACGATTGAGGCACGCGTTTTAGATAGCAGCATGACTTACGTAGCTTACATCGAAAACGTTAATGCAATGATAGCGCAAGGAAAAGCATCAACCAACGATGCGAGCAACGATGAAGAGCATTTGCATTTCACGCAGCTCAATCAATCGCGCATGAAACGCCTCGATAAAACGACGCATTTGAGTAGTGAAACAGTTGCAGCACTCTCGAATTGGAAAACACCCGTTTATTTTTTAGTTATTAGCGAAGGATGGTGTGGAGACGCAGCTCAAATTTTACCCGTCATCAATAAAATGACAGAAGTAAACGCCAATATGAAAATGCGCGTCATCTATCGAGATGAACATTTAAATATTATAGATCAGTATTTAACCAACGGTGGTCGCGCTATTCCTATTATTTTAATCGTCAGACAAGAAGATGGAATTGTTCTTGGAAAATATGGACCGCGCCCCGATGAACTTTCAAAAATTATGGTCGCGCGCAAAGTCTTAGAGCGTCAGTTTCCTGTGCATGAGCAAAAAGCATTTTTTGAAGAGAGCAAAGCCTTAGCACAAAAATGGTACAACGAAAATAAAACGATTGATATTCAGAACGGGTTGATAGAAGTTTTGGAGAAGATAAAACATAGCTAAACCTCATAGGTTTTAAAAGCCTACGAGATCTTTTTCTTTCAACAAATCTTTCAAACACGTTTCTAAATAATGGGTTTGCAAACCAAACATTGCTTTCAATTCCATAATTTCTGCTAAGGCATCTGGTCGCGATTTACTTTTTGCTGCCGTTAAAAGTACGTTTTTGGGTGTATGCTCAACGGCTATAAACTCCTGCACTTTTACTGCGTAACCAAAATACTCTAAATACAAAGCGCGAATAGTATCGGTTAATGTTTCGGCTGTTCGCTCTTTTAAAATACCATATTTTAATATCGGCGCGATGCGCTCATCGGTGTGGTTTAAATCTTTTCGGACTTGTTTATGGCAACATGGCGCGACCAAAATTAATTTTGCGCCATCTCGAATTCCTTTTGCAATCGCAATATCGGTGGCAATATCGCAAGCGTGGAGCGCAATCAACACATCAAATTTAACTTCGGTGACAGTATTTATATCTTTCGCTTCAAATTTTAAATCAGAATATTGGCACGCAGTCGCTAATTTATTCGCTTCATTCACCAAAGCAGGTCGCAGTTCATAACCCGTAATATGAGGCGAAAGATTTTTAGAATTTTTCAGAAAATCGTATAAAGCAAAAGTGAGATAGCCTTTACCGCAACCAAAATCGGCGATGTGCGCGTTTTGCGGTATTCCGTGTTCTGCAATCAGATGCTCGAACAAATCAATGTAATGTGCAACTTGCTTGAATTTTTTTTGGGAAGCCGCATGTACAACACCTTCAGAATTTGTAATGCCGAGCGCGTACCAATAGGGTGCTTTAGTATTTAGTGCGTGAATTTTTTCGCGATTGTGTTCAGCATTAAGAATCTTTCCCGTTTGATTACTCGAAGAATGAATTGCCTCACCTTGCGTATTCATTTTTAAACTCTCAGTACCTTCAGCATGAATGAGATCAGCGAAAAAAAATTCTTTTTCTAAAAGTGATTTTAATTCAACAATGGCTTCCTCTAAATTAAAATTTTTAAAAACATCGTTCGTCGCATTTCTATAGGTGAATTGACAAACTAATTTCTTTTTTATAACGATTGGACGGACGTAAACATTTTTAAGCGTACTCAGTTTTTGACGCGGTTTAGAAAGCGTGAATTTAACAAGCGTGTTATGTTCGAAACTTTCTACAAAAAAACTCAAAAATTCTTCCATACTACCAGCGAAGCTATATAAAAAAACCTCGTAGGTAATAAAGACCTACGAGGTTAATTGAACTTATGCGCTTGTCCTAGGACTCGAACCTAGGACCTACGGATTAACAGTCCGTTGCTCTAACCAACTGAGCTAGACAAGCAAAATAAAAGACGAAATAACTTCTTTTTCAAAAAGTTTTGCAAATATAGAGTATCTGCAATTAATGTGCAATATTTGCACTAAAATTTCTTCTATAAAATTCATTTTTTATTTTATGAGTCTATTAACTGTTGGTTCTGTTGCTTTCGATACCATTGAAACGCCCTTCGGCGTTGCAGAACGCATTGTAGGTGGTTCGTGTACATACATTAGCTATGCCGCATCTTATTTTACTAAAAACATTCAGGTTTCTGCCGTCATTGGTTCCGATTTTCCGGAAACGGAATTAACTGATTTCCGTTCGCGTGGTATTGATTTATCTGGTTTAGATATAAAGCAAGATGAAAAATCTTTTTTTTGGCATGGTCGCTATCACACGAATATGAATTCGCGCGATACTTTAGAAACACAACTCAACGTCCTTGCCGATTTTCAACCCGTTTTACCAGAGAGTTATAAGAACGCCCAATTTTTGATGCTTGGCAATTTAACGCCCGATATTCAGATGAGTGTGATTAAGCAAATGGCGAAACGCCCGAAGTTTATCGCGCTCGACACCATGAATTTTTGGATGGATATTGCCCTCAACCCATTATTGAAAGTACTCAAAAAAATTGATCTACTTATTATCAATGAAGAAGAAGCGCGTCAACTGAGTGGCGTACACTCTATAAAAAAAGCTGCAAATAAAATATTAGCGCTCGGTCCAAAATTTTTAATCATAAAAAAAGGGGAACACGGTGCAATGCTTTTTTATAAAGACTCGATTTTTTTTGCGCCTGGCTTACCGCTTGAAGAAGTATTTGATCCAACAGGTGCAGGCGATACTTTCGCCGGTGGATTTATGGGTTATCTCGCTGCTGCCAAAAATGTTTCTTTCGATACGATGAAACGTGCCATCATTTACGGTTCTGCTTTGGCTTCGTTCTGTGTCGAAAAATTTGGCGCAGAGGGAATTAAAAACTTGACGCGCGAACAAATTGAAGCACGCGCACAAGAATTTACGAAAATGGTGAAAGTGAAATTATAATGTAAGTAATTTTGAAATTCCAACCAAAACTGTAACTTTGGTAAAAAATCGGTATGTCCAAAACTGAAATCGTAAAATATCCAAGATTAGAAATTAAAAATTTCGGTCCCATCACCGAAGCTGAAATTTATGTGAACGATATGATGGTTTTTATCGGACCGCAAGCAAGTGGTAAAAGCACGATTGCTAAAACTATTTTTTTGTTTAAATCAATTAAGGAGGATTTGTTTGAATTAATAAGCGGAGTTATAGAAGAGGATAATGATATTACATGGCTAGTTGGATTGAATCATGAGTTAAAAAGTAAAATTGATAGTAAATTGAAAGGTTTTATTGACGTAAATACGCTCAAAAATAACTTTAACTTGAAATATTTTTATGAAAAGAATAAAGTAATCGAAATTTGTTTAGGAAGTTCGGAGGGCGAATTTTCTAATTTCAGTAAAAATATTGAGGAATTAATTGAAAAGATAGAGTTGGAAACATCAATTTTCAGAAAAGAGTTTGAAAAATCTAAGAAAAATTATCAAACAGGTTTAGATTTAGTTTCTCTTAGAAGTCGTAGGCAAGCATTTTATCAGAAAATGGAGAAAAGAATTAACTCACTTTTCACCGATGACAGGCTTCCACTTTATATTCCAGCAGGAAGAAGTTTACTCTCTTCGCTCTCTGAGCCTTTACAAAGAATTTTATTGTCTCGATTATTGAGTAAAGATGGAAAAAATGAAATTAATTCGCCACTTATAGATAATACTTTGAAAGCTTTCATTGAACGAGTAAATAATATGAAAGGAAGCTTTGATGAATTTAAAAATTTGCAAAACTCACCATACCATTCTGATGATGTTGTCAAAAATTTTCATTTAGCAAAAAAAATCTCTGATAAAATTTTAAATGGCAGTTATAAGTTCACACCCAATGGTGAAAAAATAGTATTAAATAATCTTGAAAATACTACTGTAAATCTTTCTTTTGCTTCTTCAGGTCAACAAGAAGTGGTTTGGATTTTAAATCAATTTTTTTTACTTATCCTCAATAGCGAAAAAGTTTTTTTGGTCATTGAAGAACCAGAAGCGCATCTATATCCTGAAGCACAAAAAGACATTGTCGAACTGATATGTTTGCTTTCAAACTTAAATGGCAATCAAATTTTATTGACAACGCACAGTCCGTATATTCTGTCCTCGATGAATAATTTTATTTATGCAGGCAAATTGGGAAAAACACAACACGATGAGGTTGCAAAAATTATGAATGAAAACACTTGGATAAGCCCTGAACGGGTATCTGCTTTTTTTGTAGCAAACGGAAAAATTAGGGATATTATTGACCCTGAATTAGAACTCATTAAAGAAGAAGAAATTGATAGTGCGTCAACGTTAATTAACAAACAATACGATCAACTTTTTGAATTAGATGTACATGAAGAATTACACAGACAAATTTGACAAAGAATGCCTCCAATTTTATGACAAAAGAAAAAAAGTAACTGTCGAAGAAAACACTAAGAAATTTATTGTAAATAACAGTGACCAAAAGTATGTAGCACTTTACAGAGTTGATGATTGCTTAATAACAAACGGCAGCCGATGCGATTATTTATTGTTAAATTGTTTTGAAGATGATTTGTCAGCGTATTTAATTGAATTAAAGGGGAGTAATTTAACTCAAGCTGTGAAGCAGATAGATGCGACGTTAGCTCGGTTCAAAGAAGATTTAGAAGATTTTAAAAAAATTAATGCCCGAATCGTTCTCACAAAAAGTAAATTTTCCCGCAACGCTGAAAAGTATTGACCTTAGAAATTTAAGAAAAAAAATAGCACTCTTGGGAGGAACATTAGAATATAAAGTAAAAGTTTTGGAAGAAAAAATTTAACCAGATTAAAACAATATCATTGCTCAATCGTGTTACAATAACATAAACAGAAGGAACATTTATGAAAATTGGTATAGTTTGTTATCCGACGTTTGGTGGCAGTGGTGTTTTAGCCACTGAATTAGGTTTGGGTTTGGCGAAACGCGGACATCAAATTCATTTCGTAACGTATCGTCAGCCAGTGCGATTGACGCAAAATCATTTTCATGAAAATATTTATTATCATGAGGTGGTGGGCATGGATTATCCACTGTTTGAACACGCGCCTTATGATACAGCGCTCGCCAGTAAACTCGTTGACGTTATTAAGTACGAAAACATCGAAATTTTGCACGTGCATTATGCTATTCCGCACGCAATGGTGGCGTACATCACTAAGAAAATTCTGCTTACCGAAGGTCGTTACATACCTACTATTACAACTTTGCACGGGACGGATATAACTTTAGTGGGTCAGAATCGAAGTTTTGCGCCGGTGGTTGAGTTTTCGATAAATAAATCGGATGGCGTTACGGCGGTTTCAAAACATCTGCGCGATGAAACCTATTCTAAATTTAAAATCACGAACGAGATAGAAGTTATTTATAACTTTATTGATTTTTCGCGATTTAAACGCACCAACAAACAGCACTTTAAACAAATTTTAGCACCGAATGGCGAAAAAATACTTATTCATACTTCCAATTTCAGAAAGGTAAAACGCGTACAAGATGTCATTGAGATTTTTAAACGCGTCAATGAAGTCATTCCGAGTAAACTTTTAATGATTGGCGACGGTCCCGAGCGACAAAACATGGAAGAACTGTCTCGTGAATTAAACCTTAGTGATGAAATCAGATTTTTGGGTAAGCAAGAAGCTGTAGAAGAACTTTTAGCAATAGGCGATTTGTTTATCATTCCTTCCACATCTGAAAGTTTTGGTTTAGCAGCTTTAGAAGCGATGGCGTGCGAAGTGCCCGTCATTTCATCGGATGCGGGTGGTTTGCCTGAGGTAAACATTCATGGTGTAACGGGATTTTTAAGTCCGGTGGGCGATGTAGAAAGTATGGCGCGCCATGCTATAGATTTATTGGGGAATGAAGAAAAATTAACGCGATTCAGAGAGAACGCATTAAAACAAGCTCACGAATTTGATATTCATAAAATTTTGCCACAGTATGAAAATTATTACAGACAAGTGATTGAACGCGCCACATATAAAAAAGTGCTGGAATAATTTATAAGCTGGTTAACAATTTCAAAATTAGTCTGAAAAACCCTGCACAAAGCATAGAAATAATATTCACTGATGTTATTTTTTGTTTTACGTCTTCGGTTTTGTATATTTGCATCGCAAAAAAATACGCGCGTGGCGAAATTGGTAGACGCGCTACTTTGAGGTGGTAGTTTCGCAAGATGTGCTGGTTCGAGTCCAGTCGCGCGTACGCAAAAAGCGGTTTCTTTTCGGGAATCGCTTTTTTTTGTAAGGCTTATTGAAGAATTATTTTTTAGGTTTAACGCGACCGAGTGCCAATGCGCGCAAAATAAATGTAGCGAGTGGTTTTTCGGGCGAACGCTTTTGCAAATCTAAATACCAACCATAATTTTTCATAATTGGAATTTTATGCGTCTCTACAAACTCGATGAGTGTTCCGTCTGGATCTTCGATATAAGCAAATCTACCTGCCGCTTCACCCATATCAAAACTGTTCGCCGTGTCAACTGTAAATTCAAAACCTTGCTTCGCGCACAAATTTTGCGTGAGCGCCATATTTTTAACATCGTAACACAAATGAATAAACCCTAAATCACCCCACTGGCGATTAGCAAATATTTTATTCGGCGTGCGTTCAAACACTTGCACCAATTCAATTTCAGAAACGCCTAACAGTGGCGCAAATGCACCAGTGTTTAGTTCGGAATGTCGCAACAAAACGCGCGCAAAAACATTTTCTCCACCTTCTAACGGTGCAAAATCTTGAAAAATATCTGTTTTATTATACACCACGTTATCGTAACCGAGTGCCTCTTGAAAAAATTGCGTCATTCTATCAATATGCGTTGTGCCTATGATGGCACCATAAACACCGCCCGTGAGCGCTTTATTTTTCGTGAAGAAGTTCGTACTTTCTATCACTTGAAAACAATTGCCGAATGGATCGCGCACCCAAAAATATTTTTCACCGTGGGGTGCTTTTATTACAGATTCACACAAAACATCGGCATCGTTATTCACGAAAAAATCAAACGTTTTTTGAGCATTTTTACATTTTACTTTAGCGGCATAAATGCCGGTATCGCCGAGCAAAATTTTATTTTTGGGCGCTTGAGGTGTGCGCTCCGTGTATTGCCAAATTTCAAATCCTCCACCACCTTGAATATTTATAGCGAGCACAGCACGACGCGCCTCCGCTTTACCACTTGTATAAGGCAGCATCAACTTGGCTACACCTTCATCATTAAAAATGGGAATATCCATTCCAAAAAATTTGTGATACCATCGCCACGCTTCTTCCACATCGGCGCAACCAATTCCTATTTGTTGTATTCCTGAAATTACTGACATCCGCTTTCTATTTTTTAATTTTTAAATGATTTCAATGCAAGTCGTGCATCACAAATTTTAATTCACCGCCGTTCATAATATCAGCATGTTTGAGTGTTTTACCCGCCAGCAATCTGCCATTTAAATAAATAGTTTGAACATATTTATTCTTCTCACTTTGGTTTTGAACAATTATCTTAAACGTTTTGCCATTTTCGAGCGTGAGAGTTGCAACGTTTATAATCGGTGAACCAATCTGATATTCATCGGATGCTGGTGCAACGGGATAAAAACCGAGCGCGCTAAAAATATACCATGCGCTCATTTGCCCGCAGTCGTCGTTGCCGCTCAATCCGTCAATGGTTGGTTTATACTGATTGTCTAAAATTTTGCGCACCGTTTCTTGCGTTTTCCAAGGTGCGTCAGCGAAATTATATAAATATGCTACGTGGTGTGCAGGTTCATTGCCATGCACATACGTACCAATGATGCCTTCGCGCGTGATGTCCTCCGTTTCAGCAAAATATTTATCGGGTAAGTACATCGTGAAAAGCGAATCGAGTTTACTGATAAATTTTGTTTTTCCACCCATTAAATTAATAAGTTGAGCGGGATCGTGCGGCACAAAAAAACTATAGTTCCAAGAATTTCCTTCAATCAAACCTTGATTGCTCGTGCTTAACGCATCGAAAGTATTGATGAATGTGCCGTTGGCATTTTTTGCTTTTACAAATCCGTCGGTATCAAAAACGTTTTTATAGTTTTTGGAACGCGCCGAAAATTCGTCGTAAATTTTTGTTTTGCCTAATTTTTTTGCGAGTTGTGCAATGCACCAATCGTCGTAAGCATATTCTAAAGTGGTTGAAACAGAAATATTTGATTTTTCATTCGGGATGAATCCGTTTTTAATATATGCGCTCACGTTATCGTACTGCACGTTGCGCGCCGTAGTCACACACGCCGTAAGTGCCGCATCTGCATTGATTGATGTATTGCCTTTTATAATGGCATCGGCAACAACCGACACACTGTGATAACCGCTCATGCACCAATTATCGTTTGCAAAACTACTCCACATCGGTAGCGCGTGGAGCGCACTTTGGTCGAAATGCGCGAGCATAGATTTTACCATGTCGCCGTTGCGCTTGGGTTGAATAATATTATACAGTGGATGCAAAGCGCGATACGTATCCCAAAGTGAGAACGTTGTGTAATTTGTAAAATCGGCAGCGTTGTGCGTATTGTAATCGAGACCTCTGTAATTGCCGTCAACATCCATAAAAATATTTGGATCAACAAAAGCGTGATACATGGACGTGTAAAAATTAATTTTCGTATCTTCCGACGCGTCTATCTGAATTTTGGTGAGTTCTTTTTCCCACTTTGTGGCGGCTTCGCGCGTCGTTTTTTCAAAATCCCAATCCTTAATTTCTGCATTCAGGTTTTTCATTGCGCCTGATGTACTCACACCCGATAGCGCGAATTTTATTTTTATTTTTTCATTCGCTTTCGTATCGAAATTGAAAAACATTTTTAAATCCTTGCCAGCGATATCTGGAAAATTTTCTGCCTGGTTAAACTTCGACCAAAAGCCTTTATACTTTTCTTTTTTTTGTGCGTCGTTCGAGCCGTAACTTTTAAACGGTTTTGAAAACGTCATCGCAAAAAATACCATGCGCGTGCGCGCCCACCCAAAAGTTTGTCTGTAACCTGTCACGGTTGAATCGTTTTCAACGCGCACTGCCGACCAAATATTTTTTCCGCCATAATTATAAATGCCGTGCGTTAAATCTAAAATGATGTGCGCATCATTCGTTTCAGGAAAAGTATATTGGTGAAATCCCACGCGTTCCGTCGCAGTAAGTTCAGCCTTTATATTGTAATCATCGAGTTGAACGCTATAATAACCTGCGCGCGCCGTTTCATTTTTATGGTTAAATGCCGAACGATAACCACTGCGCGGTGCAGAAGCTGTTCCTGAGTTGAGCATAATTTTACCAACGGTGGGCATAACGAGAAAATCACCTAAATCAGAATGACCTGTGCCAGAAAAATGTGTATGACTAAATCCAACGATGGTTTTATCGTCGTACTGATAACCTGCGCAATATTTATACACGTCGGAGTTATATTTTCCACTTTCTAAATATTGCAACGTATCTGTATCAGGACTGAGTTGTACCATACCAAACGGCACCGTCGCACCAGGGAAAGTGTGTCCCATTTTATGTGTTCCGATCAGCGGGTTAACGTATTGCAATGCAGAAGTTTTCTGCCCAAAAGAAAAATGCGTTTGAAAGCCGAACAGAATTATAAATAATAGATTAGCTTTTGAAAAAAAGGTCATAGTTGATTTAGTCTCAAAAAAATTTAAGTGGGCGTGCAAATTAAACACCTTAGATGAATGAACTTCAAAAATTTGCTTATTTTTTTGTTTTGGCTACTACAATAATACTTTCTCCACGAAAAACAGATATTAGACCTTTTATTTCACCAAAAAAAAACCATCGTCACCTTGTTTCTGATACAGTGGCATGAGCAAATACGCATCGAGCGGCGCGTAAATCGGTCGTCCGTTTTGTTGTGCGAGTAAGGTTTGAGTTGTGACTCTATCAAAACTTTTAAAATTGGGTTGCATTTCGAAAATATCACCCTGTTTGAGCGCATGACGATAAACAACTTGCATTGAAGCGGGTAATTCTGAATCGGTTATAGAATGTGTCGCTTGCATATTCTCTCCACTGGATAAAAAAAACTGTGCTGTTTCGTCATCTATCATATCGAAAACGCGGAGTGTTTTTATAATACTCTGATAAGCAAAATCAACTGCCTGAGCAGATGAATGCTGACCGACCTCAAGAAGTATGGCATCTGTTTTAGTGACAAAATTCTTGGAGTTAAAAAAGGAAATCGTTGAGTTTGAGCCTAAATTTTTTTCTAAACCATGAATAACTGGAACGCCGAGGGCATCTGTCCAAAAAGTAGAATTAAAATCAGACGTGACAGCGCAAAACGGCGCGCTTTCTGCGGAGGTTGTGTGAATATCAAGTAAGATACCTTCGGTTCGTGTCCCAATTTCCATTTCTCGACTGATAAGATACATTTGAACATATCGCAAAAGTTGAGAAACTGCTTTTTCCTCTGTGTTTTTAATTTTCTTATCGTTTAAAGCCCCCACTTTTTTTGAATTCCATAACCGATTCATGTCTTCATCAATAAAGCGCACTTTTTTCTTGTAGGCTTCATTATTGCCTATAAACGCAACGACTAAGCCGTTTAAATAAAATTTTGATCGGCGTTGAACCTTCATAAAACGTTTCCAAGCTAAAACACCGGCGCCTTCATTACCATGAACAGCACCCAAAACAATGAGAACTTTATTTCCCTCCGATCCACCAAAAGCATTTAAAAATCTCATTATAGTTGTTGGTTTTTAGTTGCTCGTTGTTCATTGTTCGTTTAAAACTACCCTACAACGAGCAACGAACAACTAAATTAAGGCTTGTTTCAAATCTTCGATCAAATCATCAACATCTTCTACACCGACCGAAAGGCGAATGAGCGAATCGGTTAAACCAACTTTGAGGCGCGCTTCACGCGGAATGGATGCGTGCGTCATTGACGACGGATGACCGATGAGCGATTCAACACCGCCAAGCGATTCGGCGAGCGAGAATAATTTTGTTTTTTTCATGACGTTGTAAGCAGCCTCTACATCGCCACCTTTTAAATCAAAACTCAGCATCGCGCCAAACATACGCATTTGTTTTTTTGCCAGCGCGTGTTGTGGATGCGATTTCAAACCTGGAAAATGCACGACATCTATTCTTGGGTGTTCCGATAAAAATTTAGCAATCTTTTCAGCGTTTTCGCAAGCGGCTTTAACGCGCAGGTGCAAAGTTTTTATACCACGCAGAATTAAAAAACAATCTTGTGGACCGGGCACTGCACCCGTTGCATTCTGAATAAATCGCAATTTTTGCGCGAGTTCATCATTACTCGTCATTATACAACCGTGCACAACATCCGAGTGTCCGCCGATGTATTTTGTAGCCGAGTGTAAAACCAAATCGGCACCCATATCGAGGGGGTTTTGCAAATAGGGCGAAGCGAACGTATTATCAACACAAGTTATGATGCCGCGTTCGCGCGCAGCAGCGCAGAGTTGTACAATATCCACCAGAGAAAGCATCGGATTAGTGGGTGTTTCTATCCAAAGCAGTTTAGTCTCGGGCGAAAAGTTTGTGGCGAACGTTTTAGCATTTTTCATGTCTAAAAATCGCGCCTTAATCCCAAACGGACTGAACACGCGCACAATTTGTCGGTAAGAGCCGCCGTACAAATCGTCGCAACTCAAAATTTCATCGCCCGATTTTAAAAGTTTTATAACAGCATCCATCGCCGCTAAACCCGATGAAAAACAAATAGCGTGTGTCGCATTTTCTAATGCGGCTAAATTATTTTCCAACGCCGTTCGCGTCGGATTTTGCGTCCGCGCATATTCATAACCTTTGTGTTCGCCTGGCGCAGTTTGCACATAAGTTGATGTTTGAAAAATCGGTGTCATAATCGCACCCGTTGAAGGATCGGGTTCTATGCCGGCGTGAATCGCTTTTGTAGCAAATTTCATACGTATATTTTAGGTGATTTTGTAAACGGATAATTGAGCGCGCAAAGTTAAACCAGTTACTGCCACAAAACGTTATTGTTTCTTCGTTGCCAACGGCGAATGTTTATCCAAAAAGCTAAAATGAGGTACACAAAAAATGAGGCACCCAAAGTAAAAAAGGCGGCATAAATAAAATACATACGCACGTGCGCCGAGGATAAGCGCATAACGCTTCCAATTTTTTGGCACACTCCAAATAGCGACTGCTCTAAAATACGCATAATTTTTTCAATTTTTGTCTCACTGAGATTAAAAAATATAGCAACATTGGTTAAAATAAATGTCTGGTTCTAACATTTAATTTTTTTGTCGCTACAAATTTAATCAAAAATACAAATAATTGTGTCAGTTTTTTTAAAGTTATGTTTTTTCCCTTATTTTTGCAAAATAATTAATCAGTATGGATAAGTTTGAAGAAGATAGCGACGTTTTGGTTGATGAAGATGTGGACATACTTTTAGACGATATTGAATTGGGTGAGATGTCTTTTCTGATTGTTCATAACGATGAACATAATACGTTTGATTGGGTGATTCGGTGTTTTATCGAAGTGCTTGAATATGACGAAGTGCGCAGCGATCAACTCGCACACATTATTCACTTTAAAGGAAAAGCAACAGTAAAAACAGCATCTTTTTCCGTCTTAAAACCTGCAAAAGATGCTCTCTGCGATCGCGGTCTATCGGCTGTGATTGAAACAAAAACACAACGCGTTTAATTTAGTTGATAGTTGTTCGTTGACGCGGACCGCGATTTTGACAGTG
>JAYVVO010000022.1:0-2333 GCA_043786955.1 Saprospiraceae bacterium | reverse complement strand
TACCACCCGTTGCGGTTTATGATGTCGCAGTTGGTAATAAAAATACAACGCTCATAATTGACGTAACAGCCAACGATACGCTGCGCGGTTCAGATACTTTCCGAATTACATTGCCGACTAAAAACGGAACAGCGCAATTCGATTCGCTGCACCGCATTGTATATATACCGAATAAGGATTTCGGTGGACGCGATATACTCATCTATCAGATAGCAAATTCAAAAGGTAGCGATACAGCGATTGTTTACATCACGATTAATTACAGCAAAATTACGCGTGATTCACTGCCTATTGCTAACCGCGATTCGGCAAAAACGATTTCCAATCAACCCGTATTAATCAGCGTTACTGCTAACGATTCGCTGCGCGGAGCTACTCAAGTAGTTCTTATAGATAGCACGATGGGTATTCATGGCATGGCAACCGTCAATGCAGACGGTATAACGGTTACATACACACCATTTAGAAACTACTTCGGCATTGATTCGTTCCGATACAAAATTTGTAACACTTACGGCTGCGATACGACTACTGTTTATGTTCTCATTGACGGCGGTGATAGCTTAATTATTTATAATGGTTTTTCACCTAACGGCGATGGCATGAACGATGTGTTCATTATTCAAGGCATTGAAAAATACACAGATAACCAAGTCACACTTTACAATCGCTGGGGTAATGAAGTCTTTAATGTTAAAGGTTACACCAACGACAATGCTTGGAATGGTAAATGGAACAATGTGAATGTGCCCGATGGTACATACTTCTATATAATCCTTCTCAATGATCCGATTAAAGGAAATATCAAAAAAGCCGGGTATGTGGAGATAAAAAGGTAATCAAATAGCAAAAGGCAAAGGGCAAAACTCAAATCTCAAATCTCAAAAGCGAAAATTAAAATTTTGCCTTTCCGAATTGAGCTTTGTTTAAATCTTAAACAAGTTTTGCCTTTTGCTCTTTGCCATTTGCCTTTTGCTCACATCTAATTTTTTTTAAAATTTATTTGACTATTTGCTGACGCTGACGTAAATTTGCACCGCTTTAAGAAAATAAGCAATTCGCCTGGTGAAATGGGTGAGCGGCTTAAACCACCAGTTTGCTAAACTGACGTACGGGCAACTGTACCGAGAGTTCGAATCTCTCTTTCACCGCAGCTAAATGTAGCGAGGTGTGTGTCGGTTCTGATGGATGCTTCAGAAAACAAAAGTTAAAATTTAGTTTTCTAACTTTTATTATTCGGGGCGTAGCGCAGCCCGGTTAGCGCACCTGCTTTGGGAGCAGGGGGTCCCAGGTTCGAATCCTGGTGCCCCGACTAATTAAAAAGCCCGTGACACGAAAGTGTTTACGGGCTTTTTTAGTTTTATAATTGGTCTTAAAAGTTTTTAAATAGTATGAAACTGATATTTTTTCTGTTTATCGAAAATATGGATTATTTTTGTTAAAATTTTATTCCATGGTTAATGCTATCACTATTTCTGAAATAAAAAATCTTTATCCTAATGAGTGGGTTTTAGTTGGTAATCCAGTTATGGACTCTACCAAAATAGATATGCTCGCTGGTATTCCAATCTATCATAGTAAAGATAAAAAAGAAGTCTGCTACATTGGTAGAGATAAAATAACCGATTTTGAAAAAATAACACTCATTTTTACTGGCACTTTCAAACCTTCGAGAAAAATTACAGACATTTTTAACCGCATCAAAAAATGAAATTCCCCTTTAAAAGAGATTCAGACAGTGGGTTAATTTTAGTGAATGTTGAAATTGATTCGAAGTTTGAACTCAAAATGATTTTGGATACGGGCGTAAGCAACACTACCATTGATAGCAACGCTTTGTATCTATTCGGTTATGATTTAAAAGATTCTGTTGGTACAGTTGAAATTGAAACAGCAAATGGTGTTATTGAAACTGAAGTTTTTGAGATTGGCGACTTCTCTTCTTTAGGTCAGAGAAAAACTGATTTTAAATTCAAGTGTACGATTTTTTAGCGCACGGTATTTTTTCTGATTACAATGGTCTGCTTGGTTTGGATTTCTTTGACGGTTTACATTTTTGTATTGATACCAAAAACAATTTTATTACTATAAATAAAGACCTAAAAAATAAGAAATGACCTCAAAACAAAGGCTATTAAACCAAATTAAAAAATTAGGGAATAAAATTGATTTAACTTTAGGAGAATTCAACAATTTAAAATAAATAGGACAAGGTGGGAATGGTGTAGTTTATGCAGCAACCTTAATAGATAAACAGATAGCTATTAAATTTTTATTGACCGAAGAAACAGGAAATTTGAATTCACCAATGTATCTAACGCGTTTAAATAATC
>JAYVVO010000021.1:0-2336 GCA_043786955.1 Saprospiraceae bacterium | reverse complement strand
TTAAACCAAAACTTTTTTTAACTATTCCAGACTATAATATTGAGTATTACCATGAACTGCGACATAAAATTGAAAATTTAAATAATCAAGGAGGTAGGATTGTTAACTTAGAAAGCCTATCATACGAAGAAGTTTTGAAAAAAACTTATCAGTGTGGTTACGCTATTTATCCATCCCTTTCAGAATCCTTCGGATTGGGTTTGATTGAATCATATTATATGGGTCTAAAAGTTATAGCTTCTGATCTTCCGTATGTTCATGCTGTTATAGCACCCTCTTATATTTTTGAACCAAACTCTGCTCAAAGTATTGTTGATGCAGTTGAGAAGACTATGTCAATCAATTTACCTCAACCTAAACTTTTAGTGAAAAATCAAATAAATGATTTAATTCAACTTCTTGCCTCTTAATTTATAAAACCTTAAAATCTAAGAAAAAAAATAAATTTTACTAAAGACAGCTAATTTGGATTAAACCTAATCTATTAAAATGAGTCTATATGATTCTTAGTTAAAAGATTAGTTATAATGAAAATTCTCTTTCCGATAGCATCATTTTATCCCGCTCAAAATGGCGGACCAAGTAATAGCGTATATTGGTTGGCAAAAGCACTTGACAGAAGTGGCGTGAACGTAGAAATTCAAACAACCGATGAAGGTATATCTTCGATTCCCAAAAATATTCTTAATAATAAATCTGACTCAAAAGTTAATTTTTCGCACAGGCTGTTTGATTATTTCCCAATAAGAATGCTTTATGAAAGTTGTGTAAGTTTGAGTAAATCTGACGTTGTACATTTAAATTCTCTTTTTTATCCTGTCTCAACTATTATAGCAGTTTTAGCATTATTGAAAAGTAAAAAGATTATTTGGTCAACGAGAGGCGAGTTAGACTTTAAAGCATTAGAATTTAACAGTTGGAAAAAAAAACCTGTACTTCGGTTCGTAAAAATATTTTTAAAAAAAAATATAGTTTTTCATGCCACTTCTGAAAAGGAGAGAAATGAAATTATATCAAAATTCGGAAAAAAATCTAAAATAATGGTTATACCCAATATGATGGAACTTGAGCCAGCTACACCTATATATAACAAGGTTTATTTTTTGTTTATAGGTCGCATACATCCCATAAAAGGTATTGATTTGCTTTTGGAAGGTTTAGCTTTGTCAGGAGCGTTTCGCAGTTCAAAATTTATATTAAAAATTGCAGGAGATTACAACAATCTTTATTACTCTGAACTGCTAAGACTAGTAACTAAATTGGGTCTTGAAAACAAAGTTGAATTTGTAGGTCACAAAAAAGATTTTGAAAAGCAAGAATTATATGCAGGCGCATTTTTTACTTTTTTACCGTCTCATTCAGAAAACTTTGGAAATGTTGTTATCGAGTCATTGTCGCAAGGTACACCTGTAGTAGCTTCTACTGCAACTCCTTGGAAAATATTAGAAGATAGTGAAGCTGGGTTTTGGATTGACAATTCGCCTGCTGAAATCGGTAAAGTAGTTGATAAGATATTGAATATGACTGTTAGCCAATACGCCGATCTTAAGTATAATTCTCTAAAGTTGGTGAAAGAAAATTTTGATATTCATCGAAACATTCATCTTTGGGTTGATGCATACAATCAAATTTTAAGCGAAGTTTAGTTTACCAAGAATTTTAGGTTGAAACTCTAAAGTCTAAGCAAAAAATCATTCCCTTTAATGTCAAACTTTAATTCAAAAACCCTACTCATTACAGGTGGTACGGGTTCATTTGGTAATGCCGTTTTACGCCGTTTTTTAGATTCGAGTATAAAAGAGATTCGCATTTTTTCGCGCGACGAAAAAAAGCAAGATGATATGCGCCGCGAAATTCAAAACGATAAAGTCAAATTTTTTATCGGCGATGTACGTGATTACAGAAGTATTGAAAATGCCATGGAAGGTGTTGACTATGTTTTTCATGCAGCCGCCTTGAAGCAAGTGCCCTCGTGTGAATTTTTTCCTATCGAAGCTGTTAAAACAAATGTTTTAGGAGCAGAAAATGTTATGGATGCAGCTATTGCACACAAAGTTAAACGCGTCATAGTTTTAAGTACAGATAAAGCTGTTTATCCAATTAACGCTATGGGTTTATCGAAAGCGATGATGGAAAAGGTAATGGTTGCAAAATCGCGTTTATCTAAAAATACAATTTTATGTGGTACGCGTTATGGCAACGTTATGGCAAGCCGCGGCTCAGTTATTCCTTTATTTGTAAATCAAATTAAAGAAGGAAAAGATATTACGATTACTGACCCAAGTATGACCCGCTTCATGATGACACTCGAAGATGCCGTTGATTTGGTTTTATTT
>JAYVVO010000020.1:0-2338 GCA_043786955.1 Saprospiraceae bacterium | reverse complement strand
CAATCATTTCTGCTAAGAAACCTGTTACGAATAAAATAGTTCCCATAATCATCATCGTGAGTGCGATATAAAACGACGGCATTTTTGTTACTAAAACTGTTTCCATACCATTCGCCAATCTATAAAGTTTTGTGAAACCTACATAAACCGCAGAGAAAAAACCTACGATGCTGATGAGTAAACCAAATGTGCCAAAAAAGTGCATTGGTCTTCTTCCAAATTTTCCAACAAAAGTGATAGAGAGTAAATCTAAAAAACCATTCACGAACCGCTCCCAGCCAAATTTTGAAACGCCATATTTTCGCGCTTGGTGCTGAACCACTTTTTCACCGATGCGCGTAAACCCCGACCACTTTGCTAAAACAGGAATGTAGCGGTGCATTTCGCCATATACTTCAATACTTTTAACAACCGAATTTTTATACGCCTTCAAACCGCAATTAAAATCGTTCAATTCAATGCCACTCAGTTTTCGCGTCGCCCAATTAAATAATTTTGTTGGAATAGTTTTACTCAACGGATCGTAACGTTTTTCTTTCCAACCAGAAATTAAATCGTAATTATCTTTCACGATTAAATTGTATAGCGCGGGAATTTCATCAGGAGAATCTTGCAAATCAGCATCCATCGTAATGATAACTTCGCCAGTAACAACTTGAAAAGCGGTATTTAAAGCCGCAGACTTACCATAATTTCTTCTAAACTTTATAGCAGTAATGGCAGGGTTATCTTTCACTAAATTTTGTAAAACTTGCCAAGATTTATCCTTACTGCCATCGTCCACAAAAACAATCTGGTATTTGTATTTATTGGCAATCATCACTTTATCTATCCACGCTGCTAATTCCGGAAGAGATTCTTCTTCATTTAATAATGGGATAACAACGGAGATATCGTATTCAAATTCGGAATCGGTCATGTTTTTTAATTTCGATAAGTACAACATATTTACTCATTTCGGAGCAAATATGTTGCAATATCGTTTTCATCTCTATTAAAATTCTTAAACTCAAAATGGTTTAGATGATTCGCGTTTAGTAACCAAACCAACAAGTAAACCCAAAATTAAACCAGAAAATAATTTTCCAATAAGCGCAGAAACAGCTAATCCAAGGGGTGAAAAAAACCATTTCATCATTTCCATTCTACTTCGAGCTTTTTCACCATCTTGACCTGAATTTTCAGCATTCTCAACCGCACCATTAATCATGGTTTGAGCTAAATCTTTTACCATAAATGTTGAAAAAAAGACCATGTAAACCATAGAAATTACACCCGCTATTAAACAAACCCATAAGCCAACGGTTACAGCCCGACCCAAAGTTAAGTAACCGCCTAACTCGTTATCGCGGTGCTGTACTTGAGCGTACCAAATGCAAACGCAATTTGTAATAGTTATAGCTAACCAAGGTAACCAACTTGGATTTTTACCCGAAAAATCTTGAAGACCCGTAAAGTAAAAAAAAAGACTTAATATTACTCCGATCAATCCTAAAATTAATCCCCAACGAATACCTGTTTGTCGTGCTGATACATTTGTTGGATCAATGTAATTGCCGTCTAAAGTTGCCATAATTTAAGTTTAAAGTGTTAAGAATAAAGTTTGAATAAGTTCAATATTTTTTTAGCTTTTTGATAGAGATGTTAATTCCATCCTACTTTGATTTTCGCCTCTTTCATTCATGTTAACAGATTTTACTAAACTTACGCCTTTCGCAAACCACTGCGTAACTTTATAGTTTTTCTGTCCCATGACTTTCATTTTAAGATCGTAAGTCATTTTAATACAATCAAAATTGAATGTTTTCAGTTAAAACTTTTCCTTTGTAGTTCTGCATGGAAGAATTAACGTTGGCTTCAAAACCTGTGGATGTGTTTTGAATAGAAACTATTTCTTGACGATTGATTGAAACGAGTTTATCTTTATCGTTATAAACACTCATTTCCGATTTTGTGCCAGCTTTAGGATAATAATACGCATTGGCACAATTTTGTGCAAAAAGTGAAAGTGATATAAAAAATGAAAAGAGTAATCCAAAAAATTGTCTCATAAATTGTTGATAAGTGATTTAATGCACCAAATATACTTCAATTTTTCAAAAGAACTATTCGCTGCTATCATTTTTAAAAACAATTTACAAAATCGGAATTAAATTACTTCTGCTTTTTGTTGAATTAAATTTTCATTGAACTTTTTTGTTATGTCTCTGCCCGTTTTAAGGCAAGCCTTTACAAACTGCACAAATAATGGATGCGGATTTTCAGGTGTACTTTTTAATTCTGGATGAAACTGAACCCCCACAAACCAAGTCAATTCTGGTAATTCAATAATTTCAAT
>JAYVVO010000019.1:0-2342 GCA_043786955.1 Saprospiraceae bacterium | reverse complement strand
TGCCGCTTACAGTCGAACTTTTTGTGGCACTTGTAATCGTTTGCGTGTTACGCCAGACGGTGGCGTAAAAACGTGTCTTTACGGTGATGCAAAATTTAATGCGCGCGAACTGATGCGCAACTACGCAGACGATATTTCATTTAAAAAAGCTATTCGGGATGCTGTTAATAGCAGAACAGCAAATGGTTTTGATGCCGAAGCGCAACGCCAAAACGCAAATCTTGAAAGTATGACGTTTATAGGTGGATAGGTTCAATTACGAATTACTATAAGTAGAGAATAATTCGTAATTGAATTTAAGTCGTCACTTGAAATTAATCGAGTACATCCCTCCTATCTTTGAAAGCATGCTTTTGACTGCTTTTTTGGATGTTTCATAAGATTAGAAATCCTCAATTTTTAACCAAACATGCTTTATATGATGCCATAATATTTCAATCCCATTTAATTCTGTTGAATATGATGGTATAGATTGGAAACAGAGTTTTTCTCTTTCCGTTCTTCTTGCCCATGTTTAATAGACTCAATGGCATCACTTAACTCAGAATCATTTTTTTTATTTCTTCCGTCATAATTGAACAGCGAGCTCAACGGTGCGAGTCTTTTAAATCTGAAAATTAGCTCGTTTCCCAACGTTTAAATAAAGAGGTAATGATCTCCGCTTGAACATTAAAACGGTTAGACAAATTATAAATATCATATCCAGAATTACTTAGGAAGAGGCAATCGCACCTTTACCATTCTCGATGATTAGGAATATTTTTAAATAAATATTCTAAAGTGATTTTATCATTTTCGGAACTAATTATCGCATAACGTTTGAGTGTAGGCAGGGTGTATTTTGAGCAAGATAAGCCTATGTGAGCTGCTTGTATAAACATAGCTGCTACGTAGTTCTTTTATATTATTTTGATGTTTGTCATCAAAGACGACCGAGTGTTTCAATTTTTTTGGAAGATGGTTTACGAGTGACCAATTGATAGTAATAAAAAAATCCTCACGCATCGTATGACGAGTGAGGATTTTATTTAGTAGGGCGCATATTTGTGCCCTTACTAAAATCTTTTAAAAACCGTTTGATTACGCGTATCGGGTTTAACGGGCGGCAAAGGTTTAGCTTTAACTTTTGTCGCAGCTTTAACTTTTGGTGCAGCAATTTTAGATTTCGGTTCTGCAGCTTTCGATTTAGCAGGTACTTTTTCTTTTTTCTCAAAAGCGTTAGGGACTTCTTCAATCACCATCGCTTTAATTTGTTCGAGTGTCAGGAGTGCTGATTCTTCAGCCGTAATTTTTTTACCGTCCACTTTTACATTTATCATGCTTTTACCAAAACGAATGAACGGACCCCAACGACCATTTTCAACCGTGAGTTGCTCCTCTGGAAATTGCAAAATAAATCTATTGCCTTCTTTTTCAACTTTCGCGTCAATAATCTCGATTGCTTCCGCTTGGGAAATAAATTCGGGATTAAATTTTTTTGGAATATTTATGTATAAATTATTCCATTTTAAAAACGGACCGAAACGTCCGCTACCTTTTGAAACAGGTGCATTTTTATAAATAAATAACGGCGCATCCGCTTTTACTTTTTCGTTATAAAGTTCGACAGCGCGATCTGTATTGACGTCAATCGCGTTTTCTCCTGCGGGTAAAGACACAAAAGTTTCACCGACCTTCACATAAGGACCAAATCTACCGATGCCGACAATAATTTCTTTACCTTCAAACGTTCCGAGACTTTTAGGTAAATCGAATAATTTAAGAACTTCGGGGAGCGTTATTGTTTCAATTGATTGTCCTTTCATTAAACTTGCGAATTGCGGTTTCTCATCTTCTGCAAGCTCTTCGGTATTTCCGCGTTGCGCAACAGGACCATATTTACCCATGCGCACTAAAATAGTTTTATTGCTGCCAGGTTCTTTTCCCAAAACGCGCTCGCCGCTTGCACGGTCTGCACTCTCTCGTGTTTTTTCAACATCGGAGTGGAACGGATTGTAGAAGTTTTTGAGCATATCCACCCAATCGCGTTTACCGTCAGCAATTTGATCGAGTTTATCTTCCACTTCTGCCGTGAAAGTATAATTCATTACTTCGTCAAAGTGTTTGTTCAAAAAATCAACCACCAACATTCCCATATCTGTTGGCACTAAATGGTTTTTTAAAGCACCCGTCATTTCCGATCCCGTTTCCGTAGAAATCGAATTTTTCTTATCAAGTTTAAGTATTTGAAATTCACGTGGCGTTCCGTCGCGCGTTTCTTTGACGACATACCCGCGATTTTCTTCCATTATTTTAGTGATCGTTGCCGCATACGTTGAAGGGCGACCAATACCAAGTTCTTC
>JAYVVO010000018.1:0-2343 GCA_043786955.1 Saprospiraceae bacterium | reverse complement strand
AATATAAACTGTATCTTAAAATTTCTTGTATGACGGTTTTAGGTTGCGGCGCATTTTGTAAATATCCAACATCCACAGGAGGTGAAATAAAATCGCTTTCTAAATTTTCGTGATTTTCCATAGCTAATAATAAAGTTCTACCAGTGTTTAAATGGTTAAGTTTTAGAAAGATTACCCATTTCTGAGAGGTTTACAATCGGATAATTTCTTTAAAAATAAAAATCGCTCAAATTTATATCGAATAATTCTTATTGTTTATCGAAAAATTGCGATAATGTATAAATCATCTCATAATTTTGGATGTAATCAGTCTTGTTTTTATATTTTTGCACATAAAAAATTAAATCGTGATAATATTAGTTGTTATAGCACTCATTTATGCGTTAATGTGTTTCACTTTAATGCCAGTTTTTGAAAAAGCTGGCGTAGAAAAATGGAAGGCTTTAGTACCAGTTCTTAATTTTCAAGAAATCTGTAAATTGGTCGGTCGTCCGACGTGGCATGCGTGGCTTTTGCTCGCACCCATCGTAAATATTTTTGTCTATGTGGGTTTAAAAATAGATTTAGTCCGCTCGTTTGGAAAATTTAAACTCAGCGATAGTTTTTGGGCAACCGTTTTTTCGCCTTTTATTTTTTGGAAAATTTCAAAAGATAATTCAAAATACGAAGGACAAGTTGTTACAAAAGAAAAACAATACAAAGAAGATTTGCACAATGCGTTGGGCAAAAAAGATAAAATTGCGCTTAAACGTTTAGATGGTAGCCCTTATAAAAAATCGGAAGCGCGCAATTGGTTTGAAGCGATTGTTTTTGCCGTTTTTGCAGCGGCATTCATCAGAATGTTTTTGTTTGAGATGTACACCATTCCAACTTCTTCAATGGAAGGTTCACTTTTAGTTGGCGATTATTTATGCGTGAGCAAAGCGCATTACGGCATTCGCACACCGATGACAATTTTGCAAATTCCATTATTGCATAATCAAATTCCAGTTATTGGGTCTGAATCGTATTTAAAAGAACCGAGTTTTCCGTATTTCCGTTTGCCTGCCATTGAAAAAGTAGAACGCAATGCGCCTTTTGTTTTTAATTGGCCTATCGGCGATAGCGTTATTGTTTCGCCCGATAGAACTTGGAACGTTGGTCAGTTGCGACAAATGGGTCGTCCATATTTAAAAGAAGAAGTTTTAGCGCGACCGATTGATAAGAAAGACCATTACATAAAACGCTGCGTTGCATTGCCTAGTGATGCTTTAGAAGTGCGTGATAGACAAATTTATATCAATGGCGTTCAAGAAAAAATGCCCGAAAAAGCGCAATTCATTTATCATATTATGGGTAAAGTGAGTTTGGAAAAATTAGAAGAATGGGGTGTAAATGTAACTGACTTAGGAGAAAATGCGCGCGATGGTTTTTTTACACTCAATGCAGAGCAGGTTGAAAAAATTAAATCTCTTTCTGGTGTTACCGTCGAACTGAGACCAAACAACACCGTTCGCGCCGATATTTTCCCGAGCGATACAGCCCATTTTAAATGGTCAGTTGATAATTACGGACCGCTTACTATTCCTGCAAAAGGCGCAACTGTAAAACTTTCGAAGGAAAATATCGCACTTTATGAACGTATTATTACTATTTATGAAAAAAACTCTTTAGTTAACAACAATGGCAAATTCACGATTAACGGTGTAGATGCAGATAGCTATACTTTTAAACAAGATTACTATTGGGCGATGGGTGATAATCGTCATAATTCGGAAGATTCGCGTTTTTGGGGATTTGTACCAGAAGATCACATAGTAGGCAAACCATTATTTATTTGGATGTCGTCAGGTCCTAATGGTATTCGTTGGAATAGGATTTTCACTTCGGCAAATAAAAAATAATTTTCTCGTTGAGAAATATTATTTTTTTAAGAAAATAATTTTACTTTTGCATCCGCTAAATAAAAAATTTATATTGCGGATTATTGTTACTGCGGGCGTGGCGAAATTGGTAGACGCATCAGACTTAGGATCTGACTCCGCAAGGTGTGTGGGTTCGAGTCCCTCCGCCCGCACAAAACAATAAAAAACTGTTTCAAAACAGTCGCTTACATTATCCTACCTTACAAAAAAATATGGCAAACGTAACAGCTCACGAATTAAGCGACAATGTATGGCGCTTAGAGGTTTTTCTTCCAGAACAAGAATATAAAATTAAAGCAGAAAAAGATATTACCAAATATGCGCAACGTGCACAAGTGCGCGGTTTTCGCCCTGGTAAAATGCCTAAACAACTCGCTAAATCCATGTATGGCGATACTTTTACGGTAGAATCAGTGAATAAGATAATTTCTGAGACAGT
>JAYVVO010000017.1:0-2348 GCA_043786955.1 Saprospiraceae bacterium | reverse complement strand
TAGAACAGCACGAATTTTAATGAATTTAATTTTGACTCTCTATGGTTTTCCACCCACAATCATAAAAGAAAATGAAGTTGACGCATACAGCCAATATTTGGCACACGCACAAGAGTATGAAAAAAATCCATTGCCTTTTTACGAATTTTTGGCTTCACTTTTAGTGCGTTCAATGGAACTATATTTAAGAGGTGCTCGCGGTGAAGATATTCGAGATTTAGACGATTTTGATAAAGAATTGCGGCTTATGGAAATTAATCTATTAAATGATAAAAAGAAAGAGGTAGAGCAAACACCTGAACTTATTAGAGAAGTTTTTTCGCAATCTATTTTTCCGCTCACTAAAATATTGCACACACGGCTCAATAAGTTTAACGCTTATTTCTATATTTCCAAAATGGAAATTGTTATTGACGGGTTTACTAACTCAGGTTGGAATTCAAATTTTGAAACTTTCATGCAACCTCATTTGAAAAACTGGAACAATTATAATGAAATTATATTAGAATACCTTTGGCAAGATTTTAAACAAGAAGAAGCGTCAAAGATCCGGAATCAAACCCGAATTATATTCAGGTTTGAACCTTTCAAATACACGGTATCATATTCTGCAACGGCTGTAGAAATTCAAGAACTGAGTGCTAAATACTATTCACAACAACTCAATAAATCAGAAATTGAAAAAATTGTTAATTATTTTTCAATACAAATTTTAAAATCCGTTAAAGATGAGTACGAGGTTTGCACTGGTAAGAAGTTGTAAAGTCGAAGTAACTTTAAATACTGAGATTGTGCACAAATCACTATCCTAAATCATTTTGTAAAGATTTAAGCGCGCCATTTATTTTTTCCGTTTTAGCATTCAAAGTTTCAATACTTTCCGATTCAAGTTTTAACTGAGCATCGAAAGGATTAAAATTCAGTTCGATTTTCTTTTTTAAAGCGTTGATGTAATTATGTAATCTGTCAGTGAGTTGCAGATTTAAGTTCTCTCTTCCCGTCTCTACTTCTTTTCTGAACGCGATAATAATTTGTTGCTTTTTTACAATGGCAGTGCCTGATGCAAATAAAACACCGACGGCTGTAAGCAATCCACCTGTGATATCGAAAACGGCGGTATTAGTAACTGCCGCTAAAATGAGTCCGACAATAGCAATGCCACTACCTGCTGCAATATTAGGTGCAATGCTGCTGCGCGATTCAAATAAATTGCTATCGTAAAAATTATTACTATCTTTTAAAAATTGCGCAAACGTATCTTGTAAATCTTTTAAAATATTGGCGCGTCTATCGGCGATGTCGCTGAAAATATCATGGTCGTGTTTTAAAATGGTTTGACTCGTTTTAATTTTAAGATCTACCATTTTCGCCATGTTCTGAATCGAATCGGCTAAATCGGTGACACCGGTGAATAGTTTTTCTTTTAACGACGTGTTTAAATCGTTCTCAAAATTTTTCTTAATCGCGTTCAATCTATCCGAAATGCTATCCGTAGAACCAAAAATACCCATGAACGAGCGTTTTATTAAACCGACAAACGAAAGCTCTACGCCCAATTCATCTTCCGTTTTTTGCGTCGTTTTGTCGTACGTTGCCGATATATTTTCAATCAACATTTTCACATAACCATGCGATTTGGTTTCTTGGGCGTCGAGCGTTTGCTTAATATCTTTTCTAAAAAGTTTATCCGACTCTAATTGTTGCGCTCGATCGCTCAATCCTAATCCGATGCGCGCCGTAATATTTTTGGCAGTATCTATGGTAGAGCCGAGTTTTAATTGCACAGCTTTTCCACCCGTAATATTCGAGCGTATATAATCTCGTATTGCCGAAAAACCAGATTCATCAAATTTTTCTTCTTGTTCTTGCTTAGCCGATACGCAAAAAACTTGTGGATTAATAACGCCAAATTTTTCTGCTAGCGTTATAACGCCGATCCGATTCGTTTCTAAATCGGGTGCATTCATTAAATCTTTTTGCTGTAATACAAAAATTATTTTGCGTTGCCATTCAACGTGAATGAATTTAAAAAAATCCCACGCCGATTGACGATAGGGGTTTTTAGATTCAAACACGAACACAATCAGATCACTCGACGGAATAAATTGCTCCGTAATTTCTTGATGATGCTCAACGATGGTATTTGTGCCAGGTGTATCAACAATCGAAATTTCTTTTAAAATCTCTACGGGTAAATATATTTTTTTGAGGTACGGATTAATTTGATCGGTGTGTTGTTCCGTGCCGTACAAAATTTGCTGAATCGTATCTGTCATCGGTTGCGGTGCAACTTTACAAATTTCTTCATTTTGCGAAAGCAGCGCATTCACAAAACTACTTTTACCTGC
>JAYVVO010000016.1:0-2349 GCA_043786955.1 Saprospiraceae bacterium | reverse complement strand
TTTGAAGTCGTTAAACAAACAAATTGTTGCACAACTTCCCTCCCATAAGCTAATCACCAAATATTAATTAAAAAGTGGTTTAATTTTTTTTAAAGTAAAAATTTTATTTCGTGAATTTCAAAGCGCTTCTAAAATTTAGGAACGCTTTTTTTATGAGTTCTTCACCAAAGCCACAATGCCACCAATTATAAATTGCACACCAATTGCCATAGTGATAAAACTCATGATGCGCGAACCCGCTTTCAAACCCGTTACGCCCAAAATTCTGTAAAAATATTTGGCAGAGCGCAGAATGAAATACACCAATATACCATTTGCAATGATGGCGAGTGTGATGGTAAGTCGCTCATTAAAGTTTTGGTATTCGGCAAAAAAACTAACGAGCAAAGAAATTGTGCCTGGTCCAGAAAGCATCGGCATTGCCATCGGTGAAAAAGAAATATCAGGTTTTTCCATCGCTTCTTTTTGCACGGCGTCATTCATCGCACGACTTTCATTAAATTTGTCGTTCAGTAAATCGTAACCCGATTTTAAAATTACTAACCCTCCTGCGATGCGCAACGCATACACCGATAGTCCGAAAAAACTTAAAATAAACGCGCCACCCCAAAAAAATGCGAGCATTATACCAACTGTATAAATACTTGCGTTTAAAGAAACGCGATTGCGTTCAGCGTCGTTGTGGTCGGCAGAAAGTGTTAAATATAATGGCACTGCACCAACAGGATTAACAATTGAAAATAATCGTGTCAGAACTGCAATAAATATGGTGACCATATATTAATTTTAGGCTATTAATTCTCAAACACAAAAACAACTCTATTCTATGCGTCCAATTACTTTATTCGTTTTACTTTTAGGGTGTGCACTGAGTGCAATCACAATGTCTGCACAAACTACTAACAAAGTTGTCACTAAAAAAACAATTCCTACTAAAAAAGTTACGAGCAGCGCACCAAAAGCGCCTGCATCTTCTTTTCAGAAAGAAATGCTCGCTGCTATTAACGTTGTTCGCGTGAAAGGTTATCAATGTGGCGATACTTATTATGGTCCGGTACCGAAAATAACGTGGGAAGAAAAACTACAAAATTCTTCGAAACGCCACGCGAATGATATGGCGGTCAATAATTTTTTTGAGCACGAGAGCAGCGACGGCACAGAAATGAGTACGCGCGTTTCTCAAGCGGGTTATAAATGGCGTTTTTGTTGCGAAAACATCGCGCTCGGTTATAAGGATGTGCAAAGTGCGGTTAAAGGTTGGTTGAAAAGTGAAGGACATTGCGAAAACATAATGCGCAGCGAAGTCACACAAATTGGCGCAGCGCGCACAGGCGATTATTGGGTGCAAGATTTTGCCGCGCCGCGAAAAGAAGGCGTGATGTATGTTGAGCAATAGAAATAACAAAGCCTATTGATGGAAATTCAAGTCATTACGAATCAGAAATATGAATTGGCTGAAGGTCCTGTTTGGGATGCACGAAGTCAATCCATTTATTGGGTAGATATTCTCAAAGGTGCGTTACATGAATTTAATTTTCAAAACAGTAATCACCATACCTATTCTATTAATGAGATGATTGGAAGTTTTGCACTGTGTAAAAACGGGAAAATGGTTATTGCTACACAAAATGGATTTGGTTTCTTAGATAAAGCGACTGGAAATTTAAGTAAGGCAGTTGATACTGAAAACCATTTACCGAATAATCGTTTCAATGATGGTAAATGTGATCCGCAGGGGCGATTTTGGGCAGGTACGATGTCATTGAACGAAGAACCAAATGCTGGGAGTCTTTATGCTTTTGAGAATAATATCGTTCAAAAAAAAATAGAAAACGTGACTATTTCTAACGGTTTAGCTTGGAGTATTGACCATAAAACGATGTATTATATTGATACACCAACTTTTGAAGTCGTCGCATATAAATTTGAAAAAAAGATTGGCTGCATTTCCGATAGACAAGTAGCCCTAAAAATTCCAATAGAAGACGGTTTTCCCGATGGAATGACAATTGATGATGAAGGGATGCTTTGGATTGCACATTGGGATGGTTGGCAAGTGACACGTTGGAATCCGAATACGGGTAAAAAATTGCTTTGTATTAAACTTCCCGCTTCAAAAATAACTTCTTGTACTTTTGGTGGTAAAGATTTGACAGACTTATTTATTACATCTGCTTACGTGGGTTTATCTGAAGATGAATTGAAAGCGCAACCCTTAGCGGGTTCGCTTTTCGTGATTAGAAATTGTGGTTTTAAAGGAGAATTACCTTTTGATTTTAATAATAAATAAACAATGAAATTAATTAGATTTGGAGAGATTGGAGAAGAAAAACCTGGAGTACTCGACAC
>JAYVVO010000015.1:0-6801 GCA_043786955.1 Saprospiraceae bacterium | reverse complement strand
CGGTCGTTCTTTCAGTCTTTTTTGGTAAGGAATAACAATCGGCGAAAGTGATTGTGCAAATTTAACACGAACAGTTTTTTTGATTTTTGATGATCGGTCCATAAAGAGTGTTTTAAAATTGAATAAATTTGATTGAAGCTCCGAAATAGAAAAATTCCTAAGGTGGGAGTGTGAAAATAAAAGCAAAAAACGCGGAATTTTTGATAGCTAATTTGGTTTTTAGATTACTTAATTCGGTTTTAAAAAACTTAATTTGATTGAAATCCATTGGTAAAAATTTTCAAACATATTACGCTGTATGTTTCGGTTTATTGCGTAAAATTTAATTATTGAAGAAATTATTTAAAATACCCTGTGCATTAATTATTCGCACTTTTGCAACTTGCACCTCAGAAGCTAATTTTGTCATTTTCACTTTTGTTTCAAGCAGCTTTAATTCGCGTGCATTTATCAAAAAAAAACTGCTTTCACCCAAGTTAAATCTTTTGGTTTCTAAATCTAAAAGTCGTTCGTAATTCTTCGCAATATCTGATGTGAGCACCAATTGTTGCTGTAAGTTTTCATATTCCGTAAGCGAAACCAACCATTTTGTTTCGAGATCAAATTTTTTTTGTTTGAGCTGTAATTGCGCATTTTCCAATTTAATTTTTGTTAATTGTATTTCAGCACGCTCCGAACGAAACAAGGATGATGTTGAAAATTGAATTCCCCATTTATAATTATCCGTTAGTAAATTTGGAAAATTAAATCCGTCGCCTATAAAATTATAATTAAAATCTAACTTGGGTTTTTGTTTTTCTTTTTTCAATCTTAAATCAACTGCGAGCTGTTGTAATTTTATATTGTATTGATTTATAACGGGATGATTTTTATTGAACACCTGAATATTATTGGCAGACGTGTTTAACTGATCTATTATTTGAGGTGTAAAATAATTAGTGTTGTTGTAATTCAGATTTAAGGAATCGAAAATAAACGAATTGAGTTTCAGCGCATTTACTTTCAGTTCTTGAGCAGACGCATTGTCTAACAGTGCGCGATCTTGAACCTGAATAAACGATTCTAAAGTGTCCATTGCCATTCTGTCGCCTAAAAAAAATAATTTTTTTGTGGCTTCAAATCTTTTCTGCGCCGCGTTGAGTGACGTTTCTGTAATTTGTTTTTGAGCGTAGGCAAATTGCCACTTCCAATATGCGCTGAGCGATTCGAGAAAGAAATCATTTAAAACTATTTGGCGTTCTGAATTATTTGATTCTGCCATCAGTCGAGATTTAAGCATCTCAGCGCGCCGCTCATCAAAAAATAAACCTTGCAAAATTGGGATTTTTATACCTACAATAGGCTGACCTGCTTTAGGCGTTTTATTTTCAGGATTCAAATATATTCCACTCGATTGCTCGTAAGCTGCTTTAAATTCTACGCCATATTGTGTCGGAATTTTTAATCCATATTCACTTTCCGAATAGTATTGTGAGCCGTTGAATTGCTTTTGTTCTATGTTGCCGTACAGTTTAGGATCGAATCCGCCTTTAGCTTTTAAAATTTCAGCTTTGTTGATGTTTTGAAACAATGAAAGTTGATTCAAAATCGGATTTTGCGCAACCACCAACGCCATGAAAGTTGTGTCGCTTAAACATTGCTGCGCAAAAATTTTTTGGCAAATGCCAAAAAATATAAAATAAAGTATGATGGTGGATTTCATAAAATTTTCTTAAAATAAAATTTCAATGGTTCTTGGGCTATTTATTTCTTTTTAGAATAAGTTTTACTCTTTGCTTCGGTCTTGTTTCCGTTATCCTCCGCGTAATATTCGGGTGGAAAACCATTTATTTGCCGCCATATTTCGTACCATACCGGCACGTCGTTCAAAAGTGCAAAACTTTGCGCACCACCGCCTGAACGCAACGCGGAGGGCCAAGATTTTTTAGTCGTATCGGGTGCTATTAGTACGCGAAATTTTCCTTTATCGTTGGCTTCGTTATCAATAGCATAAATTTTACCCTCGAACGAACCGTTGAAAAGTTTAGGCCAACCCGAAAAAAAAACAGCAGGCCAACCGTCAAATAAAATTCTGACAGGCGTACCGACACGTGCTAAGGGTAAGTCAATCGGTTTAATAAACATCTCGACGGCTAAATTTGTGCGCGCCGGAACGACGCGCGCAATATCTTCGCCTTCTTTAATTATTTCACCAATACCTACTTTTGTGGCTTTCGAGATATAGCAATCCTGCGGAGCTAAGACATAATAATTTTGCGCCCGAATGACATAATTCGACAGTTGTGATTTTAGTTTTTCTAAATTGCTTCGCGTTTCAAAACCGTCGGAAAGCGTACTTTGTTTGTCACTCTGATTTTTGGCAATTTTACCCGAGTATTCACTATCCGCACTGCTCAACTGAAAATTTAAATTGTCTAACTCTTGTTGAGATTGCGCCAACTTATTTTGCGCTGAAACTTGTTTTGCAATCGTTTGTTGCAATTTTAATCGTTTGTTCTCGAGTTCAGAAAGCGATTTTAAGCCCTCTTTAAACATTTCTTCAGTCCGAGAAAATTGTTTTTTTTCTGTAGTTATATCTAAATCTGATACTTCTAATTCGTTTTTATCGCTCTCAATTTTTAAGCGTTGTTGCTCAATTTTATTTTTTATTTGCGATTTTTTAAAAAGTAATTCGCTGCTCAAAGCATCCGATAATTTTTCAAGTTGAAGTGCCTTGAGTTGGTAAGAACTTAACGAACTGCCTTTAGCTAAAATCTGATTCTCGGTTCTTAAAATTATATCAGGGTCAAAATATTCTGACTTCGTTTCAGATATTCGTACAATCGTGTCGCCTTTTTTTACAAATGCGCCTTCGCTGACGTACCATTTTTCAATTCTACCACCAATTATTACTTCAATATTTTGCGGTCTATCTTCTGGAGAAAGCATGATGAGTTCGCCGCTGGCTTGAATTTGTTGCGTCCAGGGTAAAAACAACAAAATAAAGCTCAGCCCTAAAATAAATAGCAACCAATTTCTGAACTGATACTGCGATTTATACAAGCTAATTTTAGCGTATGATTGCAACTTTTCTGTTTCAACATGCACTGGATTATTTGAAATATTTAGCATATCGTTTAAGTTTGAGCTTTTAAGTGAGTTTTAATCGTCTTAAAAACTTGGTTGAAATGAATTGATTTTTTTATTTCTTCAAAGCTGCCTTGTGCAACAATATTTCCTTTATCCAAAATGATGATCTTATCGCAGCGAGAAGCAATTTCTAGATCATCTGATGCGCAGACAAGCGTCCAAGTTCTATTTTCGGAAGTGATAATTTCTATTACTTTTTCTTTGTCATTCGCTTGTAGATTATTCAATAAATTCTCAATCAATAAAATTTTAGGTTTTGAGGCTAAGCTGCGCGCAATTAAAATTTTTGAAACAATACTTCGCGAAAGATTTTTTCCGTCAGGTAAAAGTATCGCATTTAAACCGCCTTGTATTTCGCCTAAAAAATTTGTAAGCCCAACGCCACTTAAATAGCTGACTACTGTTTCTGTATCAATACTGTCATCGCCTAAGGTTATATTTTCGCGCAAAGTGCCGCTAAAAATTTGTTCTGTTGAAGAAAAATATCCAATCTTGCTTCTCAGCGAAGCTAAATCGTAATTATCCATTGGAATACCGTCGAATAAAATGGCACCTTGCTGAGGTTTCAGAAAGCTGGCGATGATGTGTATCAGCGTTGTTCTGCCCGATGCGTTATAGCCTGCAATACATACGCGCTCTAAAGGATTGATAACTAAATCAATGTGCGACAACGTAGGTTTATCGGTATGAGCAAACGTATAACCCAAATTATTGAGCGTAACTGCCATTCCACTTTTTTGTAAAACTTTTTCGGTTGATGTTGCTTCTAAAGGAATATCCATCACATGACCGATTTTATCTAAAGAAGTGAGTACATCGTAAATCGTTTCCATTAGCAGAATTAATTTTTCAGACGCGTTGATGACTAAAATGATTACAATTTCTGACGCTACAAATTGACCAATATTAATTTGATTGCGCAGCACTAAAAAGCCGCCTAAAACCAAAAGTATAAACGTAATAAGCGTTTTAAAAAAAACAAAACTCCAAGATTGAATTTTTAGAATCTCGAAATGTTGCGTTTTAGCGTCCAAATAATTTGAGACCAATTTATCTGTTTTCTTCACACCATAATCGGAATGTGCGCCGTGTTTAAATGTGGCAACTGTTCTTCCTAATTCTTCGAGCCAATAAACAACTTCATACTTAAATTTAGATTCTTTAATGTTCGTTTTTAAACCCGAAGGACTCGTTAAACGCAGAATACTAAATAATATAAGCGTCAGAACAACATCAAGAACGATAAAATAGGGATGATAAAATGAAAGCAAAATGAGTCCGAAAAAAATTTGTAAAACCGCCGCCGTTAAATCGCTTAAAATTTTAGGAACACTCTTTGTCAGCGTTAAAGTCTCGAAAAAACGATTGACCATTTCCGGTAAATGCATGTCGCGCGTATTCTCTAAGTCAATTTTCGGAATCCGTGTTGCAAAATCGAAAGACATATCTGTGAATATTTTTTTCTGCAACGTCTCGTTAACCGATGCTTGCATAATTAAAATGGCACCATTTAAAACCGTTCCGAGTGTAACGATGAGCACAATTAAATACCATGAAGAAGAAATTGTGCCCGCTTGTAGTAGGTTTAAACTTGTTTGAATACCGAGTGGCAATACCAAATTTAAAAGTCCACCAAAAATGGCATATAAATACGTCAAGGAAACTTCTTTCTTGTATGCTTTGAGCATCAGAAAGAAACGTTGAATGGTGTTGAGGTGGATATTTTCCAAAATTCTAAAATTTAGATTAATGATTCATTTTTAAAGAAACCGAATAAATTTTTAAATTTCAATCTGTTTTTAATGTAAAATTATTTGCTAAATTGGATATTTCTAAAAAACTTAGAAAATTTAACATTAAAATCTCATTGAGGGTGCAAGTATTTATGAAATATTTTGAACCGAGTAAAAAAAATTAAGTTTATTATATAATTTTGCTTGTCGACAATACAAACGATATACTTAAATAATTTTAGAAGATATTAAATTACATTATCGCCCAATACATTGAAAAAAAATTTATGAATCTGAAAGAATCGCCCAAAAAATATGATGTCGTTATTGTCGGGAGTGGTGCAGGTGGCGGAATGGCTGCTTACACACTCGCTAAAGCGGGTGCAAAAGTTGCACTGATGGAAGCTGGTGGCGATTACGACCCTGGTAATCCGAAATATATTACGCAACTGAAGTGGCCTTACGAATCGCCACGACGTGGTGCCTCTACAAAATTTAGAAATTTTGGTGATTTCGATGCTGCTTGGGGCGGTTGGGAACTCGACGGTGAACCTTACACTAAAAAAAATGGAACGCAGTTTGATTGGTTTCGCTCTCGCATGATTGGCGGTAGAACAAATCATTGGGGACGCATCTCATTGCGTTTTGGTCCTGATGATTTTCGCGTAAAAACTTTAGACGGACTCGGAGAAGATTGGCCTATTGGATATGACGATGTAAAACCGTATTACGATAAGCTCGATAAACTCGTCGGCATTTTTGGAACCAATGAAGGTTTATACAATGATCCTGACGGAATATTTTTACCTGCTCCCGAACCGCGCTTGCACGAACTCTATATTAAACGCGCTAATAAAGGTCTCGGCATTACAACTATTCCTTCGCGACTCAGCATTTTAACAAAACCCATAAATGATGAGCGCGGTTCGTGCTTTTACTGTGGGCAATGTTACAGAGGTTGTTCGGCGTATGCAGATTTTTCTTCGTCTTCTGTTTTAGTGAAACCTGCTGTTGCTACTGGTAATGTAGATGTTTATACGCTTTCGATGGTGCGCGAAGTTTTGACAGACGCGAAAACAGGTTTAGCAACGGGTGTTAACTACATTGATAAGCGCGATATGCTCGATAAAAATATTTACGGCAGCATCGTTATTTTGGCTGCTTCAGCGTGTGAATCGGCGCGATTGCTTTTAAATTCTAAATCGGGTAGATTTTCAGAAGGGCTTGCAAATTCGAGTGGTGCCGTTGGAAAATATTTGCACGATTCAACGGGTGCGAGTCGCGGTGGATTTGTACCTGCGCTGATGGATAGACCCCGTTATAACGAAGATGGTGTCGGCGGATTGCACGTGTATTCGCCTTGGTGGCTCGATAATAAAAAATTAGACTTTCCACGCGGCTATCACATTGAATATTGGGGTGGTATGGGAATGCCGTCTTATGGTTTTGGAATGGGTATGGAAGATTTGAACGGAATTATTCCACAACCCGACGGTACAAAATTACCAGCGGGTGGTTATGGCGTACGATTGAAAGAAGAAGTCCGCAGATTTTACGGTGCATACATCGGTATGGCTGGTCGCGGTGAATCTATTGCGCGCGAAGATAATTATTGCGAGATTGATCCGAACGTGGTGGATAAATTCGGTATTCCTGTTTTGCGGTTTCATTATACTTGGAGCGAACACGAAATTAATCAGGCAAAACACATGCAGGATACGTTCGAGAAAATAATTATCGAGATGGGGGGCATTCCTTCGGGTAAAAAACCAGGTGCTGATACAAACTACGGTTTAGAATCGCCAGGTAAAATTATTCATGAAGTTGGAACAGTGCGTATGGGGAAAAGCGCGAACAAGGCGCCACTCAACGCATTCAATCAAGCGCACGATGTGAAAAATTTATTTTGTGTTGATGCTGGACCGATGGTTTCGCAACC
>JAYVVO010000014.1:0-17845 GCA_043786955.1 Saprospiraceae bacterium | reverse complement strand
AGAACTAAAATAACCCAAGAGTAAATCCATACGATTACTTTGGGTAAGTGCTTCCAAATAAAACTGCACAGGCTCCCACTCGCGATGCGACACATATCTACCATCAGTAGGAAACTCTATGGAATTTAACATAAAATATTGAGCAAGTAATATTCCTTCTAAGGAAAAAAAATAGTAGCACCAACTGTTGATTCTTTACAGCAGCACCATCTATTACAACAGTTGCAAAAATAAATAATTATAGTGTCATTTTTTATTTTTCATCTATGAAACTAAGGAAGTTTCCCCTTTCAATTCCTGTAGCATCATCTGACTGAAACTAACGCTAACTGCTACTGCCAATAACTCTGAGATTTTAAAGTTTAAAGCTCTTCTCTAATTTTTTTTTGGACATTTCTCAAAACTAATATGACCTTTTAGGTACTAAAATCTAAAATAATTAGAGAAACCTCGAACTCGTTTTTATGTCACTCGGAGAAGCCTTAACGCGTAGTGAAACCATTAAAGACGATGCACAAGGTTTTAACGAAAACGCTAAAACAGCCAAACGTGGCGGCGCTATTGCAGGAAAAGCACGTTTAACGGTTGAAAAAGAAACGGGTAAAAAAGTTGTTTCGAAAGAAACTTTTTTAGCTACACCAAAGAAAACAGATGGAGTAGTAGAGGGCGAGTAAGTGACAAAACGAACAAAAAATACGTTTCTAAGAATTTATTTTCGCAAAAAAATTGAAAAAAGCTATCCGTGTTGGGTGGCTCTTTTTATTTGAAAAAAAGGCTGATATTTAGATTCGTCATTTGTAATTAATCTAAACCATTAGTTATTTATTATCAACACAATGCAAAAGATTTTCGGTTTAAAATGATTATTTTTTTTCGAAAATATTTTGCAACAGACTACATATTTAGAGTTACTTGAACTCAATAATAATTCTAATACGGTTCATAATTCAATTTATTATATCTTTAACTTTTGAAAATAAAAAACTAACAGTGTAGTAAAGTTCGAAAAGAACGCACATAGATTTGCACCAACACGATTACGAAAACTAACATTGGGTTTTAAGAAATTAAACGCCCTCATTCAAGTAACACTATGATTTGGACACTGTTTTTTAAAATAGTAGGCATCGCCTACGCAGCCTATTACGCCAGCATTATTCTTTTCGATTTAAGCCCACTCAATAAAAAAAATAGTGGAAAAAACAAAAGCACCGCGTTTGATGGATTGGTCGTCGATACATCGCATTTGAATACTTTTTCTCCGTCAGCGGTTGCGCCCATTAAAGCCAGCACGGTTGTGCCACTGCATACAGCAATGAATGCAAAATTGCCGTTCGATGATGGGCGCAATAAAGACATCGTTTTTGATGAATACAGCACACTGGAAAAAACGAAACATCCACACCACAACATAAACTTAGACGACATCGACAACCATTTAGCCGCACTTGATAACACTTCGGCAATAGATGCATTGTTTGCACAAGCGCATACAGAGAGTGAGAGCGTTGCCAGTAGTATTTTTGATAAATACAAATAAATATCCGATATTTAGGACAAAAATTTAAAGCCGATTCCAACACAAAATTTTATCTCTTTTTATACATCAACTAAATATTTTCTAATGAAACAGAACTTCAAAACAACCGCAATGGTTATCATTGCGATACTTGCAACACATGCTCTGATGGCGCAAAATGGTAAAACGGCTATTGCTGCGGCAACCACCGAGCTCAAAAGCTATATCGACGTTATTGGCAGCCTTGTACTCGCTATCGGCGGGGTAGTGGGTTTTATAGGCGGCGTGCGCGTATATACTAAATGGAACAACGGCGACCAAGACGTGAATAAAGCCCTCATGGGTTGGATGGGTTCTTGTATTTTTCTCGTTTTGGTAGGTTCGGTGATTAAAGCATTTTTTGGCCTATAATCAATTATTATTGTTGCGCATTGAGAGAAAGATCCACAATGCGCACAATACATCACAAAATAAGGCTTGATTTCTAAATTAACTGTACACGATGAAACTCACAACAACCAGTATAGAAGTATTCAAGGGATTACAAAAGCCGCTCATTTTTCATTCGTTTAAAGGGAAATATATTTATTGGGGAGCGGGCTTTGCCATCGGTTCACTCATCATTGCCATTGTTCTAAAATTCATCGGTGGCTATATTTTATCCGTACTCGGAATGACTGTAACTTTATTTGGTGGACTGTATTTCACGGCGCAGCGCCAAAAACGCGGCTTGTATAACAAAACAATCTCAAAAGGTATTTACATCATAAATAGCAGCAGATAACTTATTGATTTAAATAAAAAACATGAGCAGACAACTGAAGGTGTTCAAATTGCCTTACATCGGTATTGACACCGCACAGCTCTATCCGATTGTTTACACAGACAACGGAGACAGTTCGTGTGTGATAGAAATGATAAATCCTGTCGTGCAACTCAGCGCAGACCAAGACGCGTATTACGACTTTCACGCACTGATGAATAATATTATCAAGCTCTTAGGCGTGGGTTATACGATACAAAAGCAAGATATTTTTTGTAAGAAGGCATACCAGAAACCTGATACAGCAGACTCAAACGGCACGCTGAACGCAGCAGATTATTTAGAATCACGCTACCACCAGCATTTTGAAGGCAGAATTTATACGCAAATAACAACCTACTTGGTTATTACGCAAAACGCTGCGAAGAAAAACTTCTTCACGCATGACAGTAAGCGGCTGGAAATCTTTTTAAAGAACATCACAAAGATTATTGAGATACTGCGTCAGCGCGGATTGAAGCCCAAAATGCTATCAAAAGAACAAGTCGAGCGGCTCATCCAACAATATATCTCATTTAATTTTTCGGATGCAGTGATTGGTTTTGACAACATCAAAGCGAGTGATGAGTATTTGTCTTTCGGCACAAAAAAAGTAAAAAGCATCAGTCTGATTGATATTGACGAAGTGAATATGCCGAGTAGCATTAAACCTTATCGCGACCTCAATTACGGTTTTCTACTTCCCACCGATTTTATGCAAAGCGTTCTGAACGTGCCGTGCGATACACTGGTGTACAATCAAATTATATCCATTCCCGATCAGCGCAGTGAGTACAATAAATTAGAGCAAAAAAAGAAACGCCACAGCTCGATGCCTGACCCTGCGAATCAAATAGCCGTAGAGGATATTGAAAAATGTTTTGAGAATATTGCGAAGGATAATCAGTTGTTGGTGTATGGTCATTACAATCTCATCGTCGGCTGTGCCGACGAAACAGAGCTGAATAAAGCGAGTAATTTTATCGAGAGCAGTATGTTTGAGCTGGGTATTTTCATCAATAAAAATGCCTACAACCAACTCGAACTGTTCCGTACAGGGCTGATTGGCAATTGCGGCGAGCTGAAGATTTATGATAAATTCTTAACCACATCCGATGCCAGCATTTGCTTTTTATACAAAGAGCGACTACCGACCGACGAAGACTCGAACTTTAAAATTCGGTTCAGCGACCGACAAGGCGTTCCGATTTGTATTGATACCGCTGATTTGCCGATGGAAACGGGTAGAATAAACAACCGCAATAAGTTTGTGCTTGGTCCGTCGGGTTCGGGTAAATCGTTTTTCATGAACCATCTTGTAAGACAGTATTACGCGCAAGATACGGACGTGGTTTTGGTCGATACGGGACACTCGTATTCTGGACTGTGTCAGTATTACGGCGGTAAATACATCACGTATTCGGAGCAAAAACCCATTACGATGAATCCGTTTCGGATCAGTGAGAGTGAATACAACGAAGAAAAACGCGAGTTTTTAAAATCGCTGATTGGGCTTTTATGGAAAGGCGCGGATGGTTCACTCAATCAAGTAGAAGACAGCGTTCTGATGTCAACCATTCAAGCCTATTACAAAGTGTATTTCGGACAAGACAAACGGCAGCTGAGTTTCAATAGTTTTTATGAGTTTTCACTCGGGTATATTGAACGCATCATCGACAAAGAGCGCATCAACTTTGATTTAAACGAATTTCAGTTCATTCTAAAGAAATTTTACGACGGTGGCGAATACGCCGCTATCCTCAATGACGATATCGACCAAAGTCTTTTTGATGAAAGCTTTATTGTTTTTGAAATAGATGCCATCAAAGAACACAAGGTGTTGTTCCCAATCACAACGCTGATCATCATGGATGTTTTTTTACAGAAAATGCGCCATAAATCGAATCGCAAAGCTTTGATTATTGAAGAAGCATGGAAAGCCATTGCCAGCCCGATGATGGCAGGATATATTTTATACCTGTACAAAACGGTGCGAAAATTTAGAGGTGAAGCAATCGTAGTGACACAGGAACTCGATGATATTATCGGCAATGAGATTGTCAAAAACTCAATCATCAATAACTCCGACACGATTTGTCTACTCGACCAAACAAAGTTTAAGGACAGTTACGCCGACATTGCCGCGCTACTTTCACTGAACGAGATTGAGCAGAAGAAAATATTCACTATCAACAATCTGCCGAATAAAGAAAATCGCGGAAGATTTAAAGAGGTTTATATCAAACGGGGTGGGGTAGGAGAGGTGTACGGTGTAGAAGTATCGCTGCACGAATACTTGACGTACACGACAGAGCGGAGCGAAAAAGAAGCCATCGAACAGTACGTCGTTCAGCACGGCGGAAACTTTCAGCGCGGATTAGACAGATTCATTGCAGATTTTTTAGCATCGCAAAAGAAGCTATCCGATTTTGTGCGACTGGTACAAAATAGTAAAACCACGCAGCGCAAAGCTGTTGGAGGGAATACTGTAAACGCATTTTAAAATTCAAAACAGAAAAGACATCTATTATGAACAAGACACACAAAATCAACGTCCGTATTTTCATCGCTGTAGTAATAAGCGCAAGCATTTCAAAAATAGAAGCCCAAGCCATTGTATGGGATCCAATTGTGCAAGGACAGTTGATTTATAACCATACCGTACAAAACAAAAATTTAGAAGAAATCAAGAATAATGAGACCAAGATTTCAACGGCACAAAGTGCTATTGCGCTGGAAACAGAGGGTATTCGACAGGTTGAAGAAAAGGTGTACAAGTCTTTAAAAAGCGTGAGTATCGTCATTGCCAATGTAAAAGACATTGTCTATGCAGGCGACATAGCGAAAGATGTCGCCAAATACCAATCGCAGATGTACGATTTGGCGCAGCAGCGACCAGAACTTTTGATTGTAGCTGTGAAATCGGAAGAAGCACTCGCGAGTAAAGGCGTTGAACTGCTGAATTATATCATCGTCGCCACAACAGCCACCGATGCCAATTTAATGAACAACCAACAACGCATCAGTATCATCAAACACGTCATTGATGAATTGCGCCTTATGCGCGGCATGGCTTATAGCATTACCCGAGAGATGAAATACGTCGCTCAAAATGGTTTTTTAAGCAACCTCGATTTTCTCGGTTTTCGCTATCAGCGCGATGCGAAATTGGTTGAGAATATATTGAAGGAGTTTAGAAAAAAATAGGTAAACGAATAAATAGACGAACAAACAAGCAAACACAACTAAACAAACACAACAAAACAAACGATGAGACTAAAAAAAATAGGTGCGCTACTCATTGCGCTGAGTTTAAGTGCCACAAGCGCGAGCCATTTACGGGCACAAGCTGTAACCATTGTAGAAGACGATAATAAAAACAGCCAAATTCAGCGCGAAGTTTTGTGGACTGAGTGGGATGGACATTCGCCTGGCTGGTTTTATTGGCTGTACGAATTCTTTCAAGATGATCCTTACAGAGACAAAGACAGAAGAAATATTTTTCAACTACTTCCGACGGTGGCAATGACACAGATTTCAAAAAAAGAGTCGGACAAACAGAAAAAATATACCGACGCCATGGCGCAAGACAAAGCGTTCATTCTCGCAGATTTGACCGTTGATTACGCTTACACAATGATAAGCACTGACATGACAGCCGCGCGAAATTGCGCCCAAGAAGTAATCGCTAAAGCGCAAGCACTCGGCGTTTATCCAGATATCGTCGCTAAATTGACGGATGAATATGTGCGCATTGAAGGACGCATCACTGCATTGCGAAATTCAGATTTAAGCAATGTCGATAGACAAAAAGGCTATCAAGCCGAAGTTGAATCGCTGAGAAAATTAGCAGTGATGGGTAATAGAATGGTGATTGTTTTTAAATCCGTACCACACTGATAAATTAAGAATTAAGAATTAAGAATTTGCTCATTACAACAGACAACGCATGAAGCCTATATTACTATTTTCAGAATTATTAGACCAAGATATGATAGACCTGATTCAAGGTTTATACGACGCGATGACAGTTCGACAAGAATACTATGTCGAATTTGCCCAATTACTGTGCGCACTATTCATGTTTTTATACCTCGCTTTAGAATGTTATAAAATGATGGTGGGCGATAAGAAGTTGGAAGTTATGCCACTACTGCGCCCATTTGCATTGTCGCTTGTCGTCATGTTTTGGAGTGGCTTTGTCGATATTATTAAAACGCCGTGTAGACTACTGGCTGAAGGTGAAAAAGAATCATTCCTCACCAATATGCAAAGACTCGATGATGAGAGTAATCAGCGTTATGCACTGATAGATCAGGTTGGGCAGCAATTGATAGACAAAAGTATGGATGCCGAACGCGCAGGTCAGCAAGTGAGTAACACAACAAGCGGCGATTTTTTAGGTATCGGCGAAACGCTCGATAATCTCTGGAACATGATTAAGGGGCAATATTTGCTCGTCGAATCCAAAGTCCGTTTTATGGCGCATCAGATGATTGAGTATATGGCAGTCACATTTTTCCAAGTCTGCACCTACGTCGTATTTTTTCTGCAAGCCATATTCGGTTCCATCCTCATCATTCTCGGTCCGATTGCCTTTTCTTTTTCCATTTTGCCAGGTTATCGCGATGCGTACTTGAATTGGATTGCCCGATTTATCAGCGTGAGTTTATATTCCGTCATTGCCTATTTGGTTTTAAATATGGCGATTGAAGTGATACGCCTCGGCATACTCAAAGAGCTCACCGCGCTCAATGCAGTAAAAACAGATCCGAACGCTTTTGTGATGTATGTGGCAACTTCATCGGGTAATTTATTCAGTTTTATCGCTTCTGTTTTAGTCGCAGCTATTGGCATGCTCACTATTCCGAGTATTTCGACATGGATAGTGAGTACATCAGGCGCAACAAACGCCATGCGAACAGGCGGTAGTGTGGTGATGAAATCGGCAACAACGGTACTCAAAGGCACATAAAATTCACTAAAATATTACTCGAAATCCACTAAAAACGCACTAAAAACGCACTAAAAACGCACCTTAAATTTATACAAACTTATGATACAAAGTATAGAAAAGAAGTTTAAATTATCGCTCATCGTGAGCATTGGAAGCCTCGTTACAAGCCTCATCATCGTGGCGATGGTGCTGTTTTATGCTTTTGGTTTAATTCAAAAAGAGCGCAAGCATATTTATGTTTTAGACAGTCAAACACCCGTTTTGGTCAATCAATCCGATATATCTGTCACGCGTGAAATAGAAATCAAAAGCCACGTCAATACCTTTCACACACTGTTTTTTTCGCTACCACCCGATGACGAGTTTATCAAAAATTCGATGAACAAAGCCATGTATTTAGTCGATGAATCGGGGCTGAAGCAATACAATAATATGAAAGAAAAAGGTTTTTTCAATCAAATTCTTTCGAGTTCTGCCTCGATTAGTATTAAAACTGATTCTATCAAAGTTGATTTAACCACGAATAAATTTACGTATTTTGGTACGCAGCGCATAGAGCGCGAAACATCCATTTTAAAACGCGCCATCATCACCGAAGGCTCTGTGCGCGATGTACCGCGCAGCGAGAATAATCCGCATGGACTCATCATAACCGATTGGAAAACAGTGTACAATAAAGACTTAGAGTATAAGCCCAAGAGGAATTTTTAAGCGAAAACCCAAACGAATTTTTAACTGGAACTCTAACTTAAAATCTATGAGTGTTATACATCAAAATACGAAAAACGCTTTTAAAAACTGGATTAATAGACACAAAAAACAGGTGATTATATGCGTTCTCATCTGCGTTTTTTGCGAACTCATTTTGCTGTCGGTTCGATTTTACAATTATAAAGACAACAAACCCTTGGCAGATGAGCTGCTGAAGATTAAAAAGACGACGCGTAAAATTCAGTCATCCAGTAAAAACAAGTACAGTGAATACGCCAGCGTTCAGGCTTTGTATCTGCAAGCACAAACTATCATGAAAAAAGACAGCGTTACCAAAGCAGATTATGCACAGCTTAAACTCATTGACAGCACCATGCGCGCTTTGATTAAAAAATAAAATAGATTCAAAATTCAATTTCAACCTATTATGCTAGAAAATTTCAAAGCCAAAGTTTTAGACGGTATAAAATCAAAGCCCAAATACATGCTGCCGCTGGTGTCATTTGTCTTTTTTGTCATACTCAATGGTATAGCGCAAGTGATCATCAAGCCTAAAGAAAACCTCAATCAAAAGACAGCAGGTAACGCCATGAATGCAGAGTTGCAAGATCCTAATTTAGATAAATCGCAAACAAAAAACAAGTTCGATGCGCTGTTTGAAGCCTACGATAAAAAGACAGATTTTTCAGCCATTCAGGATTTGCAAGGCATGAATACAGATATTAAAAGTCTGGAATTAGACGATAAGAATTTGTATTCTATGTCTGAAATGGAAAGAATATCAAACGCCAACGGACGAGGATTAATGAATGATAAAAACGAAGCCAACGCATCCAACTACGCCGCATTCAAAAATTCTGGCGCAGGAAATCCGTTTGCAGAACTCAATTCTAATACAAAAGGCGCAAGTGCGTCATCGAATTACCTCAATAGAGGTGATAACACAGGTTTTAATAAATCGTACTCCAACTACGAAAATCATCTCAGTGGTTTAAATAATCCGAATAACCCGAATAATCCAAACAACTTGGACAGATACAACAGCTCAAACTATGTGCGAAACGACAATTACCCTAATGCCAATAATTATAATAATGCCAGAGATGCAGCACCCAAGCGCAGTGCTTATGATGAGAACATGGCACTGTTTAAAGCACAAATGTCAGTGATTGACTCAATGACTAATATGAGAAAAGGAAAACAGAAAGGCAATTCTGAAATGAACGAAGAAGCAGAAAACGGAAATAATAGAGACAGAAAAAATGATAGAAATAATAAAGCATCAGAACGAATTATAGAAGTCACAAAAACAGAACAAGACAACAGTCGCTATTTTAATACGGTGGGTTTATCGAAAAACAACAGCTTCATTAAAGCCATTTTGGATGAAGGTTTGAAAGTATATGATGGTTCGCGTGTGCGCATTCGCTTGATGGATGATATTAAATTGGGAGATAAAACACTCGAACGCGGTACATATTTATATGGCATCATCAGTGGTTTTGCAACGCAGCGCGTACAATTAACTATTACGAGTGTCGCCCATAACAGCGAAATACTAAACGTCAAACTCGATGTGTACGACCAAGACGGTATGAAAGGTTTGTATATTCCAGAAAGTCTGTTCAGAGAAATTGCCAAAGAAGCAGGTTCAAAATCTATTGGGCAAAATATTCAATTTTCGGAGAGCAACACAGCTAATGCCAGCAGTATTGCCTATTCAGCAGCGCAAGATATTTATCGAACTTCAACACGCGCCATGTCGGATGCTATTCGTAAACGCAAAGCCGTTCTGAAATACAACACGCAAATATTTTTAGTGAACGTCAAAAACTAAGGCACAACAATTCACACTTCAGCCATCATTAAAATTAACACACGATGTCAGTATCAAGCACAAAAATTAAATACTTGTTGGGACTCTTCCTATTTTTAACAACCGCAATGAATCCCGAAATTTTAACCGCTCAGACACATTTTGTAAGCACCCGATATACGACACAAACGCCGAGCAAAGACGCAAGGCAACCCGTTATTGAGCAAATATTCGTCAATAAAAATGTATCAACCCATTTTATTATGCCCGATGCGGTGAAATATTCTGACATCAGTACACCGAATGTTGTGGGTGATATTCCTATTAAAAACATATTGCGCATTAAACCAATTACGGATAGCGCAGGTATTTTGGGCTATGTCACCATAGCCACCGAAAGGCAGTTGGTGCAGTTTGAACTGATTTACACCACTGATTTACACAAAGCCTGTAAACAATACGAAGTAGGTAAGTCTCAAAACTACCAACACCCAGACGTGAAATTATCGGAACGCGAAATGCAAAGCATCAGTGAAACGGTGTTGAGAAGAAAATCGAGCAACAAGCGCATCGTAGAAAAGAACGGCATCAAATTTATTTTGAACAATGTCTTTGTGGCTACCGACCATTATTTCTTCGATGTCTCTATTCTAAACCAATCGAATATCGCTTTTAACATCGATCAAATTCGCTTTAAAATTGAAGACGAAAAACTGACCAAAGCGACCAATTTTCAACAAATAGAAATGAATCCTAAGTACCAATACAATCATACTGCAGATTTTACAAAAACGTACAGAAACGTGTTTGTCTTTGAGAAATTCACTTTTCCGAACGATAAAATTTTTACGATTGAACTGGCAGAAAAGCAGTTTAGCGGAAGGGCTGAAGTGCTAAAAATTAAGTACAGTGATATTTTAGGGGCAGAGAGTTTGTAGGAGTTGTTATCGAAAATAAAAATATAGGGTGGCATCGTAGTTATTCTTCTTTGAGAAGCTGTTCGAGAATCTCATCCGTTAATCCGTGTTCGGTAGCTTTTCGACCCATTTCAGCCATGGTTTTAAGCAATTTGACTTTGGCTTTGATTCGTTTTTTTTCGGCAGGGTCGGTACTTTTCGAACGGAGTTTGGTATTCAAAAGAAGTTGTACATCAGCTTCAGACCAACCGTTTTTATCCCAAGCAGCGTCAGCAGCTTTAACGGCTTTTTGAGAAAAAAACGCGGCTTCTGGAGAAGGAGTCATTGTAGAGTGTGTTTTAAAAGGTTGTGACAACACACAAAAATAATAGCATTTAAACAAAAAGCGCTTTAAAAATTAAAGAAGAGAAAAATAATTTTAGAACAGGCATCAAGCTAAACAATTATGGAAGAGAGCAAAGAACTCAAAAACCTATACGCTTTACTGCAAGGCATGGTGTATCTATCCATTTTTGTGGAAGCCTTGGTGTTTTTTAGTAGTGCCATGAACTTGCCTAAAAATATATTTCTGATTGTGTTGAAATTTCAAAAATTCGGCATTTATCATAATATATTTTACAGCAAAAGTTTTACTTTATTGCTTATTGCCATTGTGAGTATTGGCACACGCGCACAAAAAAGCACGACTTGGAATACACGCCGACATGTCGTTATGCCGTTGTTGCTTGGACTTTTTTTATTTTTCGGCAGCGTCGTCTTCTTACTCGCTGAGCAGTCAAATTTTGTAATTTGGCATTTAACGCTGTTTCAATGCAGCTATATAGCCGTATCTATCATAGGTGCAGTGATGATTCAAGTCGGTGCGGATAATATGTCGAAGCATATTAAATCGCGATTGATGCGCGATAGATTTAACGTCGAGAACGAATCGTTTGAACAAACACAGCAGCGTATTGATACACCGCAATCTGTCAATATTCCGATGCAATTTTACCACAACCAAAAACACCACGCCGGATTTATCAATATCGTTAATCCATTTCGCGGTACGCTTTTACTCGGAACGCCAGGTTCCGGAAAATCGTATAGTGTTGTCAATGAGTTTATTCGTCAGCACAGTGCTAAAGGTTTTATGCTTGCTGTATATGATTTTAAATTTCCCGATTTAACGCACGTTACTTACGCGAATTATCTCCAAAATTTAGCAGCACATAAAATTCCAGCCAACACACAATTTCATGTCATCAACTTGAGCGACGTGGAATACAGTAAGCGCGTGAACCCCATTAAAGCCGAATATATTCAAACACTCGCCGATGCGCAAGAAACGGCAGAAGCATTGATTGAAGCACTTAAAAAAGGATCATCGAACAATAGTTCAGACCAATTTTTCAGCCAATCTGCGATCAATTTTCTATCTGCCACAATATATTTTTTTGCGAAGCACGAAGCAGGTAAATATTCTTCCTTCCCTCATGTGATGACTTTTTTGAATCAGAGCTACGACACGATTTTCAAAGTTTTGTTCACACAGCCCGAACTTATCAGTTTATTATCGCCGTTTAAATCTGCGTATGATAATCGCGCTTTTGAGCAACTCGAAGGGCAAATCGGTACACTGAAAATTCAAATTTCAAGACTTGCGACGAAAGAATCGTTTTGGGTTTTAAGTGGTGATGATGTGGATTTAAAAATTACAAATCCAGAAACGCCTGCCTATTTAATCATTGCGAACAATCCGCAAACGCAAAACGTGAACAGTGCTTGCAATACGTTAATTCTTACGCGGTTGGTGCGACTCATTAATACCAAAAATAATCTACCGTGTTCACTCATCATTGATGAAGCACCGACGTTATACTTTCACCGACTTGAAAACTTGATGGCAACGGCAAGAGGTAATAAAGTTTCGACGCTGCTCGGACTTCAAGAATTACCGCAACTCAAACAGCAATACGGCAAAGACACTGCCGATACCATTTGCGCTATTTGTGGCAATATCATCAGTGGTTCGGTGCGCAATAAAGATACGCTCGATTGGCTCGAAAAACTATTCGGTAAAGTGAAGCAGATTAAAGAAAGCGTGAGTATCAACCGAAACAACACGACTATTTCTCAGAATGAAAACATGGATTACCTCATTCCGAGTGCGAAGATAGCTAATCTCAGAACGGGTGAACTCGTCGCTAAAATCGCGATGGACACCGACCAAACTGTTCAAAACGCTTATAACTGTCAAGTCGTTTTAGATATGAATGCCATACAAAAAGAAGAAAGACAGTATAGAGATATCCCTGTTATTACCGATTTTATGGGTGAAAAAGAAGCGTATTTGTTTTCCAATTTTAACCGCATTTACAATGAAGTGGATGCGCTTGTGAAACAAATCACGCAGAAATAATTTTCTCGCAAATAGTATTTGTTTTTGTGGCTTGGCGAGAGAATTTGGCTCGCCAAGCCGCGAAGACGCAAAGGCGCGTTCTAAAAAATTATCACAAAAAAATTAACACACTATGAGCTTTCAACAGGCAAGACAGAATTTAAGTATTATCCAAGTGGCAGAAAAATTAGGCTACGCTTACAACAAAGCCAAAGGGCAAAACAAACCGCAATTTGAACACCCGAATGGCGATAAAATCATCATTTCGTTTCCGAATGACAGCAGCCAACAAGTGTATTTTAATCGCAATGGCAGCGACGACAAAGGTTCGGTCATAGATTTTATCAAAAACAGATTGAGTCAATTTTCGGGTTTATCCTACCAAAAAGACATGGACGGCGTGAACCAAGTGCTGAAACAGTTTAACGCGATTGTATCGGTGAGTACCATTCCAACGGTTTCAAATACTTTTAAAACCACTGAAAAACAAATATTCAATCTCGCCGATTTTCAAATCAAAAAATTTGATGTGCCGCATTATGCGTATTTTATTTCGCGCGGATTGACGGCACAAACGCTGGAAAAATTCAAATCGCATATTGCGATTGTGAAAGACAACGCGCAAGAGTTTTACAATATCGGATTTCCTTATAAAAATGACAAAAATGACACTGTCGGTTTTGAGTTGCGCAATCTCAATTTCAAAGGTCACGCGCGAAACTCAGATAAAGAACACGGTGTTTGGATAGCCAATTTTGCACCCGTTGCAGGCTTAACGCGCCAAGTTTTTTTATTTGAATCTGCACTCGATGCGCTGAGTTTTTACCAAATTTACAACAACAAGTATGATTTTTCGACCGCCGCATTCATCAGTTTTGGTGGCGGCATTGCAAATAAACAAATTGACACTGTTTTAAATACTTTTCCTCAAGCCAAATATTTCAGTGGTTTTGATAACGACGTGAACGGACACGTGTACGATTACGTGATTGAAAAACGCTTGAACCCAAAAATGGATTTAGAAGTGAAAAGGGTAGGAGAGGAGTTGGTTGTAAAATCTAAAACTGCTGAATTTAAAATGCCACTCGTAGATTTTTCTCTTAAAAAAGTAGCGGAATTGATGTCGAAAAAATTACAGCTTTACATTACGAAGTCGAAAAATGGGAAGGATTATAATGAGATGTTGGTGGCGCTGAAGGCGATGAAGACGGAGAAGAAGCCGGAGCGGTTTTATAGGCAGTAAATTACTCAATTTTATTTTTTAAAACCTCCATTTTGATATACCACTGCTGGAAACTGATAGCCTAAACTCGAATGTTTTTGCTTGTAGCAATGTTTATAAATATAATCTTTGATGCCATCGTGAAGTTGTGTAACAGAATCGAAGGTATTCAGATAAATACAATTATACTTGATGTCACGCCAGAAGCGTTCGATATATACATTATCTATTGCACGACCTTTTCCATCCATACTGATCCGAATATTATTACTTTTGAGAATGCCTGTAAAAATGTTAGATGTAAATTGACTACCCTGATCACTATTAAAAATATCGGGTTTGGGATAATTAGACAAAGCGTTTTGTAATGTTTGTGCACAAAATCTAACCGTCATTCTATCCGATAACCGCCACGATAATATCATTCGGCTGTGCCAATCCATTATGGCACACAAAAACATAAAACCGTTTTGCATCGGTACGTATGTTATATCTGTACACCAAACATGATTAGGGTGAGTGATAGCCACATTGCGCAATAGATACGGATATTTCTTGTGTTTCTTATTCGTTTTCGTTGTTTTAGGTTGTTGATAAAGAACGGTTATACCCATTAATCGCATTAATCGGCGAATACGTTTGATTCCAATAGGTTGAAATGATTCTGGTAGGTGTGCCAATATACGACGAGCACCAAAGTAAGGATATTCTAAATGTAATTTATCTATTGCCAACATGAGGGAAAGGTTTTTGGCATTTTCTTTTCTTGGGTTCAGGTAATTATGATAACTGCTTCGAGCAACACCTAAAAGATTGCATTGTTGCAGTTCGCTCAATGTTCCTCGACTATCTATCATCGCCAACCGCTGAGCCAAACTATTTTGAGTGGATAGGTTTTTTTTTCAAGTAGTCAAGCTCTGCTTTTAGCTGACTAATCTGTTGATTTAAGGGTAAAGTTATGCTTTCTACATTTAACGGTTTCTTACCTGAATTTTTATGTGTATCAAAAAAATCTGGTATAGCTGTTAATACCTTTCTTTTCCAGTCTAAAATTTGATTAGGGTTTAAATCAAATTCTCGGCATAAATCTTTTAACGATTTTTGATTTTGTAGAGCTGCAAGCACCACTTGACTTTTAAATTTACCATCAAACTGACGGCGTGTTTTATTACTCATTGTGTTAATATTTTAGTACAAAAATAAGCGCATTAACACTTATCTTTTTGCTAATTTTTGTCCGAAAGTTAGGGAGCAGCTCATTTTGACATTACCCGTTACATCGTAACTGTAATGCGTGGCATAATCATAGAGCGAATCCGTCGCACTGAACACATCGCGATACGTTGCCGATACCACGCGATTGCGTAAATTATTTTTTTATTTCGCTCGCAGCTCAGATTAATTGTAATATTTTTAGTTACAATGAATTTTTCTCTGCAACTAAAAATGTTACATTATATTTTTAAACACGTACAATTTATTTTTTGAAAACCCTACTGGCGTTTTCGCAAACACTGCGTGGGTTTAATTTTTAAAACCCACGCGTGTTGCGTTGTGCAAAAAGTATTTGACTTTTTGCTTAATCGTATTTTCCATCAAAGTCAATGAACGTTTGGCAAAACCAAAGTAAATTTTATTACTGTTTTTGCTTTTTTATACTTCTCTTTTTGTAGCTTTTGTCCAAAAAAGAGGCAATTTTAAATTTTATTTTAAAATTTATTTATAATCTCAGATTTTTTGAAAAATACGCCATATTTATCAATCCCATATAAATACGTTATCATAAATCCTTCGAAATTATTTTCATTTTCAACACCAAATTCTTGAAAATCTGTCACATGGATTTCTAATTTATTGTCTATGAATGAAGTTCTCTTAAACGCCGCATGTTTATTCACACATCTAGCATTGCACTGTAGTCCAGAAATTAAATCTCCATTTTTTTTATAAGTGAAAATGTAAGAATCATCAAAACCTTTCCCATTCATCATTAAAATTATATAGTCATTAGGACTTGCTAATTGTAAACCGTAAAATGTTTTTGCTAAACTATCTTTAGTTGTAAAAATAATTTCAGGTGATTCTGGTAAGAATGTACTACAGACATTTGCATAATTGCCCTCCAACACCTTAGGGGCTCTTTGGAAATCAACAACCAAACTATCTTTAATATTCATGATAAATCTTGTTTTTGAAAACGGTTTTAACAAAAATTTTTCTTGCAATAGTAAACTTGTACTGCAAGGATATTCCATTTTTTGAAATTTAATCAGAAATGATTCAAAACTCTCATCTTCCTTCTTTAAGGAGTCGGTATTCATACTTTTAGAAGAATTCAAGTTTCCCGCCTCTTGTATGGAGGATGGTTTTTTTGTAGTACAAAATATCAATGATATAAAAAGGCTTAAAAGAATAATTCTCATACTTATTTATTTTGCTTTTTTTGTTTAATAGAATCGTCAAGTATTTGCCTATCTCTACTATTATTGACAGGATCGAATTTTTTTTGACCCCGTTCTTGAATCGCAGAATTACTCAAATCAGCAGGATTGGTAGAACTCGTTCCAGGAATTACAAAATAATGAATTAATCCATCGCCTGGATTAAGTTTTGTATGTGCAAAATCAGAAATCTCACCCATTTTTGTTCCCGAAGCATCTCCTACTATGCCATAAATTCCAATACCAGTTTTTGGGTTTAACATATACACTAAGTCTCCTTTTGATATACCAAACTTATTGTCTTTTGACTTCATCATGTTGTCAGGTAATGCTATATATGGTACACTTTCAGCATCAAGGCTTTGCCCATTTGCATCTTTGAATGAGGTTTCTGTTTTCAAAAAACCGTCAGGAAAGGCTCCTGTTATATCGCTTTTTTTAATGTTAGCTAATTTATCTTTAGGTGCTATACCATTAATTGGCTTATCGTCTTTTGTATAAGCGTGCCTACCACCATCATTATCAATGTCAGCATCACTAACAATGTGAATAATGCTTTGCTGGTAACTCATTGGGGCTTTTGAATTATATGAAGTGATAGTGTACCTTATTTGCTCAAATTTTTTATTGCCTAATGGTTCACTAAAAGTATTTTTGAGTTTTTTTGAATTATACTGTTGATAATACAAAGTACAACCTAACTGAAATGCTGATTCTTTTAATGAATTTTTATAGTTTTCAACAATATTAAAAGAGTTATTTGATTCGAGTCCATCAATATCAATGGAAGCAATAGGGCTGTTAGAAGCAAATTGGTATGGTGTTAAAAATGGGTATTTATAACTAATTGGGTCAATTGATAAAAACTTAGCAATTCTCGCATCATAGATGCGCATGCCATAATCCTGCTCCCCTGTCTCTTTATCATTCTCCTTGCCGTTAAACCCATACCGATACAGCGAAGAAGTATAACTCCTGCTGTCTATCGCCATGCCAAAAGGGTAATAATCCGTCGCAGAAATTACCACGGCATTAAAACCAACTTTCGTTGTTCCACTTAAACTGTCCGTTTTGCGGTCG
>JAYVVO010000013.1:0-2360 GCA_043786955.1 Saprospiraceae bacterium | reverse complement strand
CATTTCTAACGCGCTTATCTTTTATCATTTTTTTAGTTTTAACGCGTGAAAAATTATTTTGTATTTTTATTTTGTAAAAAATTGGCAATGAGCATTGGGTGCGTTACATACACAACTAATAAAGTCAAGCCTGCAACAGCTTTCCATGTTGGCGATAAGCCGTAAAAATTGTCAGACTTTTTGAAATCTAACTTTGCGTATGCTAAAAAACCGAAAGAGGCAATGGCTAATCGAATTTGAAATTTGCTCAGTTTCACATTGTTAAATTCTTCTAAAATTAAATAAAATCCAATGCGTTGCAAAATATATTTCGGCTTAAACTAAAATTTTGTTAGAAAATTTGTTCAACTCCCAATAGTTATATCTTTAAACCTACCATCGGCTCTCGTTTATCGGATGTGTTTTTAGAGTTTTCTGAAACACTGTTTAATAAAGCAACGGAAACTTTATCGCCGTTGAAATTAAAAGTGAGTTTATCGCCATGAATCGCTTCTACGAATTTTATATTTATTTGAAGCGTGTTATCGTTCATCCAAGTTGCTGTTGCCGCGATTTTACCAATAACATCGGTGCGATGAAAGACAGAGAAAGGATTTTGAAAAGCATTTTTATTCACTTTCCATTTTTCCCAACCAAACTCAATGAGTTGATAATTGTTAGTTGATGGTTGATAGTCGCTCGGCGTTCGTAAACTATCAACTGGCTTAATAGAATTATAAATCGAAACAACTCCGCCATCAGCGAAAAATGCAAAAGAAACTTGATTGATACCGTAATTATTTTTTTCAACCGAGTAAACATTCCCATCAATCTGATCGCTAATGGCTGATTGCTGACTGCCTTTTGGCACAGGTAATGCCAATTTGGAAATCTCATTTTTTAAAGCAGTAAGTTCAGTTGTGTTTTCAGTTTGTGCGACATTTTTTAAAGCAGGTAAAATGGTTTCGTATGCCACATTCATTGTTTTTTGCAAATCAAAACTTTCGCACGTCATAGCTAAAACCGCATCTTGTTCAGGCATAACCATACAAAATTGCCCGAAAGCACCATCGCCACGATAAAAACCAGGTTTGCAACGCCAAAACTGATAGCCATAACCTTGAGACCAATCGTTATCGCCTCCTTGCGAAGTCGTTTGTTTTTGTGTCGCCTCGGCAATCCATGCTTCGGGCAGTAATTGTTTATCTTGCCATTTACCTTTTTGCAAATAAAGTTGACCCAACTTAGCAATGTCTTCTGTTTTTATTCTAAGTCCATATCCCGCTGTATTTAAGCCTTGGGGCGATTTTTCCCAATCGTAATTTTTAATTCCAAGCGGCGCAAAAAGCCTCGGCTCTAAATAGTCTTCTAAAATTTGCCCCGAAATTTTATGCACAATCGCGCCCAACATATATGTTGCTCCTGTGTTATACAAAAAATGCGTACTTGGTTGATGAACGACAGGATGATTTAAAAAAGATTTTACCCACGATTGATTTTCCTTGGCAAACATCACTGGCATAGTATCTGTATTGTGTCCTGTATTCATTGTGAGTAAATGTTTTATTTTCATTGCGCGCAAATTATCACTCACTTCAACGGGTGTATGTTCTGAAAAAAATTTAATCACCTGGTCATCCACCGAAATTTTACCTTCGCTCACTAAAAAACCAACGGCAGAACTCGTAAAACTTTTCGATAGCGAATAGAGCGTATGTTTATAAGCGGCATCAAATGGTTTCCACCAACCTTCGGCAACAACGTTTCCGTGCCGAACGAGCATAAAACTATGCCACTCTAAACCAGAATCTTGTGCTGCCTTTAAAAAATTCCGAATACCCGCTGACAAAACGCCTTGCGATTCAGGACTCATGCGTGGCAAATCAGTTATTAGCTGTGAGCTAAAAGCGGTGAGTTTTTTTAATGGACTGAAAGCTGATAGCTGAAGACTGATTGCAGAAAGTCCAGTTGTGATGATAAAACCTCGGCGCGATGTGGACATAATTTTATAGTTTTTAGAATAGTGGTTTATATTTAAATTCAAGTGGCGAATTTAAAATAATTTTTTGAGAGTTGTGAAATTTTATTGATAAAGTTAAAAAGGGTTTTCTTATAAAAAATTTAAAAGTGATTTTTCGAGAATTATTATGCCTTTCAAGGAACAAAGATTCACAAAGAATTAAACCTAATTTCATTTTTATAGAAAAGCCCTTAATTTAAAAGCTTTTTACTCCATTCTTCTTATCTCATTACCATTGATTTTACCGTAAACTTATTAATCGCTACCGATAACTAAATAGAGACGTTTTAGTTAAAAAAGAAGAGGTGGGTGGAATAATTTTTGCTTATAGATACTACGTTACGATTTTTTTCGATCTTTG
>JAYVVO010000012.1:0-6811 GCA_043786955.1 Saprospiraceae bacterium | reverse complement strand
CTTCGCCTTCCTAAAACCATAATTTCCGAATACCGTGACACAAAAAACTTTTACTATAAATTTTTAATTGTCGTTTATTTAATAACAACTACTTATGTGCCTTTAAGATTTTTTTTCTGATTCATAGGATGAAACATTTGAATGACCTCACGGAGATAATTTTTATCGAGGTGTGTATAAATTTCCGTCGTCGTTATGCTGCTGTGTCCGAGCAAATCTTGCACGACACTTAAATCGGCACCACCTTCGAGTAAATGCGTAGCAAATGAATGTCTGAACGTGTGCGGACTGACATTTTTTTCGATTTTAGCTTCAAAGCAAAGGCGTTTCAAAATAAGAAAAACCCAAATGCGTGACAGTGGTTTACCGTGACTATTGATAAAAATAAAATCGTTGTATTGCGGTAATACTTTTTTATGCACGCGCACTTGATTGATGTAAATATTGACGTACTTCATAGCATCTGCACCAATCGGAATTAATCGCTGTTTATTTCCTTTGCCGATGACTATAATATAGCCTTCGTTAAAAAATAATTGTGAGATTTTTAATTCACAGAGTTCAGTAACGCGCAAACCACAAGCATATAAAACTTCAAACATCGCGCGATCGCGCGGACCAGAAGGCTCAGATAAATCAATGACAGATAAAATTTGTTCGATTTCTGTAAAGGAGAGAGTGTCAGGAATTTTTTGCGCAATTTTTGGCGTATCAATTAATTCAGCTGGCGAAACTTCTATTTCTTCTTCTAAAACTAAAAAATTAAAAAAAGTTTTTATACCCGATAGTGTGCGCGCTTGTGTGGTGGCATCTAATCCAATTTCGCTTAAAAACTGCAAAAGCTTTTTTATTTGCAACGGTATAATATCACTCGGCAACATTTCGGGATAGTTGCGCTCTAAAAAGCTTTTGAGTTTCATCACATCGCGTTTATACGCCATAAGCGTATTAGCAGGATAACCGCGCTCAAGTTGTAAGTATTGTATAAACGCTTCAATGCTTGTTTGCCAATCCATAAACCAAAAACTAATCGTTCTTAATAATTTTAACCGTGCTGTTCACCAATTGTTGTAGCGGAATTACGACTTGTTCGGTCTCAGAAGTTTTAAGCGTGATTGCCACATTTGATGTATCAACTACAATACCGCGAATGCCATTCACTTCAATCAACATTCCTTTCAAGAAAGTACGCTTGCTGTAATAACCTGAAAGAATATTGGCTAAAATATCACGCGAAGCAAAACCATACGATAGCGCCGCAGCAAACATGATAGCACTTATAATAATGAGTAGATTGGCAGAAATAATACTCGTGTCTATTTTAGCTTGTTGCAGCGCTGTGAGTATCAGCATAGTGGAAAGCACATAATAGACAACATTACTTAAAACGCGACCTGTTGAAATACCGAGCGATGTCATGCTGCGACGCAGAAAATCGCGCAATTGCGAAATAAGATAAGAACCAAAAACCAACACAACAAACGATATGACTAAATTCGGAAGATAATCTAAAAAGCGTTGAATTTGTGTCGAAACCGCGACCCATTTTAAAGTTTCGGCAGCGGAAGAAATAATAAGCAATACAAACACCCAATAAATAAACCGACCGATGATAGCGCTCGGCGTAATTTGAATTCCCGTGCGATCTAAAAATTGTGTAATTTTTATTTTGTCGGCGAATTTATCGAATGAGATTGTGCGTAGCAGTCGCTCAAACCCACCCGATATTAAACGCGCAAAGAGCAAAGCAATAGCAACAACGATGATACCCAGTAATAGTAGTGGAATTGTATTGGCAAGTTTTTCGCCAAATACGCCTATGGCTTGTTGAATTAAAAATCCGATGTGATTGAAAGTATCCATATCTTTTTAAATTTTATTTTTTAAAATCGGCGAAATCTTCCTCCGATTCTGAAGTAGGTTTATCTTTTATTTTATTAACGTAATATTTAAATGCTGAATCTGCTTGTTTATTTTTTCCGCCATAAGTATTTTCGGGAAAAGAATCGAGCATTGTGGCGTGAGTTTCTAAAAATTTAAAAGTGAACAAGTCTATGATATCAGCAACCAATGCTGTTGTATCAATCGTATTAAAAACGTCTTGTTTCATTCGCGACTCGGCGGGCTGAATTTCTTCGCGCTTTTGTCCGAGTTGTTTAAATAACGATGATAACCTCTTGTCAATTCTATTTTCCATAATTTCGTTGTTCGTTGTTCGTTGTTCGTTGTTCGTTGTTCGTTCAAGAGTACTCTACACGAACAATGAACAACTAAATTAATTTTTAATAATAATTTATAAAACCATTTATCAATTTCTTACAATCCACGAGTTTGAATAATAATTCATTCAATTCAAATTCATTCAAATATTGTTAATCAAAAGATAAAAATAATTGTGTTTCTAATTCAAATAAAGAACCTCTTGCAATAAATAAAAATTGCAACGTATCTTTTGTAGTATTTCTACCTACTCCTTCGGCTAAATTAGAAGGAACAGAGACAACACATCTTCTAATTTGGTTTGTAAGACCAAACATTTCTTCCTTAGGAAATTATTTTGTAATAGCATAGACATCATTTGTCAATACTCTTATTTTTTTCCAAATATCTAAATCTTTATATTCCATAGTACATCAACGAACAACGATTAACGAACAACGAATAACGATCAACGATTCTGTTTTTTTTCCAATGCTACAATAAGTTCTCCGAGATGATCACGACTGCGTTTTAGGCGCATTTTTACCGCCGATTCACCAATGTTTAGTGAGTCAGAAATATCTTTCACGCTCATATTATCTTGGTAACGCATCATTAAAATCATTTTTTCATCGGTGTTCAATTTCTCAAAAACGGTTTCGAGTTGCACCAATTGTAAATCGTGTAAAAGCTTATCTTCTAATTCGCTATCATCGTTCGTCAAAACATCGAGTTCATATTCAATATTATCCGAAAAATCGGTACGCTTGCGCTTTTGCAAATAATCCATACAGTAGTTGTACGAAATAGAATGCACCCACAACGAAAACGCCGAACGCCCTTTAAAATTAGCTAAATTGGTGAACACTTTTACAATTATATCGTGCGTACAATCTTTAGCAGCTTCTCTGTCTTTAATTAAACTCAAACATTTATGAAAAATCTTACCCGAATACCGCTCATATAACACATCTAAAAGTGCGGTTTCACCTTCCAATACGCGCGCAACCACCTGTTCATCGGTCAGGTGCGCATCGGATTTAACCTTATACTTTTTAAAAAATGACATGTCCCTTGTTCTTGTTTCGTTTGCTCAGCGCATGTTTTGCGTGGTGAGTTTTCAATAGTGAGTCATGATAATTTCTTTTTAGAAATTCTCATCACTCACCTTTAATAACACATCCACTATCTTAATTTTAAAGTTACAATAGTTAAAACGGCTAACATAATGCCTACAATATAAAACCGCATGACTAACTTAGGTTCTGGAATACCTTTTTTCTGAAAATGATGGTGCAAAGGCGACATCAACAGAATGCGCCGACCTTCTCCGTATTTACGCTTCGTGTATTTAAAATAGCCCACCTGAATAACGACGGACAAAGTTTCTGCCATAAAAATGCCGCAAAATATCGGAATAAGTAATTCCTTTCGAATTAAAATCGCAAAAACAGCAATGATACTTCCTAAGGCTAAACTTCCCGTATCGCCCATAAAAACTTGCGCGGGAAAAGCGTTGTACCATAAAAAACCAATACACGCCGCCAAAAAGCAAGCACCAAATATAACAAGCTCCGAAGAGTTGGGTATATACAACACGTTTAAATAATCGGCAAAAATAGAATTACCCGTTGCGTAAGCGAAAACAGCGAGCGTTACGCCAATGATTGCCGATACACCTGCCGCTAAGCCATCTATACCATCCGTTAAATTCGCCGCGTTAGAAACTGCTGTGATGATAAAGATTACAAACAACACAAAAATAAACGGTGTGAGTTTTTTACTCCACTCGGCACCTACAATGGGTTTTAATAATTTAGAGTAATCCAGTTCATTATTTTTATAAAAAGGCACATTTGTGAGCGGTGCTTTAACATAAACCATTTCTTTAAGTTTTCCACCGCGTGTTTGATCGGGTATGTAAACCCTTTTCACGATTTGAACATTTTTGCGCGCCGCCGTTTTAGCATCTAATCGGACTACAATGTCATCGCTTTTCAGCATCACTAAACCGACAATTAAACCCAGCGTCACTTGCCCAACCACTTTAAAAATACCAGGCAATCCCTTTTTATTTTTTTTGAAAACTTTGATGTAGTCGTCAATAAACCCAAACGCACCCATCCAAACCGTTGCCAACAACATCAGCAGCACATACACATTATCGAGCCGGCAAAATAAAAGTGTCGGCACTACAATAGCGAGTAGAATTATTATGCCACCCATTGTCGGTGTGCCTTGTTTTTGTTTTTGTCCTTCTAAACCTAAATCGCGTACCGTTTCGCCAATTTGTAATTTGCGCAACCTATCAACAATGCGCCTGCCGAAAACCAACGCGATAACAAGCGATAGTAAAATGGCGGCACTCGCGCGCACAGAAACATATTTATATAGGTTCGAACCCGGGAAATCGTAATACTTGTCAATCCATTCAAACAAATGATAGAGCATAGGCAACTTGCTTCTGTATTGTGGTTTTAAGTTTTGTTTTAACTTCTTTAATTTTTCAGACTTGCAAAATTACTTATTTAGCAACAGCAAAAAAAATTAGATAGGTTTTTTTTTGTGGATTTGCTCCACATCAAAAAATCCCACACCTACAGCATTTTACATTTTTATTCAAACACTTTTATAAAAACATCCTATATTTGTAAAATAGTTCAAAGAAAATACTGACAAAACTACTACAAAAACATCTACATGACAAATATTTATGCGCTAACGTGTCTAACACGCGTGTATCTTCTTTCTGTTTTTATTTTATTGAGCAACGCCGTATTTTCTCAATCCGATGTGTCTGTTCGAATAACGTCTAATTCACCAACATTCTCACAATTTGCGAATTTAACTTTTTTTGTAGTTGTAAAAAATAACGGACCCAACATGGCAACGGGATTAGTTTGCAATGCACCACAACCTGCTGGTTCGTCTAACTCCTGCAATAAAACATCGGTCGGGTTTTGGCGCAATTACGATACGGGCGATTGGGTAATCGGCAATTTAAACGTGGGCGATTCTGTAACTTTGCAAGCGACGGTTTATACACTTTCGGGTTCGGCTATAACAATGTCGGCAAGTGTAACGAGTACGAGTACCGACCCACAAAGCAATAATAATAACGCTTCGCAAACTGCAACTATTGGCGCTGCTGCACCCTATTTGGGTTGCGACGGTATAACAACTACAAGCCCTGATTCGGTTAATTTAGCTTTGACGCTTTCTGGAAATGCTTCCGAATTAAATTTTGGTATCAATGAAAGCTTTTTACTTACTTTAAAAAACACTTCTACCAAAACAGCAACAAACGTTGAAGTGCAATTGAATATTCCCTCTGGAATGGTTTTTCAAGCCGCGTTTTTGGGAGGGTTAGGTACATTCGATTTAGCAACGGGTATCTGGAATGTTGGTTCAATGACGGGTAATAGTTCGCACGAAATTACGGTTAATGTCCCCATTAATCAAGGCGGAAATTTAAAATGTTACGCGCAAGTCACCGCTTGCGATCAACCTGACATAAATAGTAAACCCAATAATTATACTGGCGTCGCCATTGAAGACGATGAATCGGATTTTAATATTTTAGGATTATACGCCGACCTTTCTATGCAAGCTGCTTTCAAAACGCCGACGGCGGTTGTTAGATTAGGCGATAATGTTACATTCATAGCAACGCTTAAAAATTTTGGTCCGACACGCGCCGACGGCGTAAAAATTCGATCGTACCTACCTAACGGTTTGCAATTCGTTTCTGCAACTACATCTATTGGTATTTACGATAATTCACTCGGTGTTTGGTTATTGAGCGACACACCTGACCCAAATAATTTTGGGAACAAACCTGGTTTTACAATATCAGCCAATGCTACGCAAACTTTGGAAATTACTTTTAAAGCTGTTCAAATTGGCAGTATTACTTATGATGTTGAAGTGCGATCGGACAATGTACCTGATCCAAATTCTACGCCTTCCAATTTTAATCTATCGGAGAACGACGAAGCGCAAGTTATTTTTTCTGTTAATGCCACTACGCCTGTTGCGGTAATTAGCTTTGAAGGAAAAGAAGAAAACGGCGGAACGAATTTAACTTGGGTAACGGCGACGGAAATTAATAATGATTATTTCGAGTTAGAGAAAAGTTTTGACGGTGTCAACTTTGAAACCATCGGAAAAGTTGTTGGCGTTGGAAGTTCAACAGAGAAACAAAATTACTTTTACAGGGATGACGTTTTGAATCTATTAACGTATTATCGTTTGAATCAAGTGGACGTGAATAGTACTGCAACATTCTCAAAGATAATTTCAATTGCCCCAAAAGCAAGTGCGAACACAATAAATATTTATCCGAATCCAGCCAAAAACCGATTAAATATAGATTTAGCGAACGCAGATATAGCGAGTAAAATTTTAATTTACAACACGCAAGGTTTTCTGCTTACTTCGCTTTCAGTTGAAGACGCGCACAATCATTTAATTTCGACGGACATCAGTAATTTTCCATCAGGAAATTATTTTATCCGCGTAATTACAAATTATAAAAGCGACATAACGCAACGCGTTATTATTGGGCACTAAATTAATTGTATTTTCTTTTTAAGAACCACGTGTTATCGTT
>JAYVVO010000011.1:0-2372 GCA_043786955.1 Saprospiraceae bacterium | reverse complement strand
GGTATTGATTCACTCATTTATACGCCGAACACAAATTTCTGTGGATTAGATTCCTTGAAATACAATATCTGTAACAATTTCAATTTGTGCGATACGGCATTCATTTTCATTAAAGTCGCTTGCGATACGCCGCCACTTCCTAAAAAACCTGTCGCTGTCGCCGATAACGCGACCACAAAAAAGAATGTTTTAGTAACGATAGACGTTCAAGCGAATGATACTTTAAACGGAATCGCGACAACTACTTTAACGAAAGCGCCAAGTCGTGGTACGGCAGTCGTCAATAATAATAAAATTGATTACACACCACAAAAGGATTCGTGCAGCTACTCCGATACATTGCAATATAAAATTTGTAACGCAGCGGGATGCGATTCGGCGAATGTAATAATTGTAGTGCGTTGTGACTCAACGCCATTATCACAAAAACCGATTGCGCGCACAGACAATACAACAACAAAGAAAAACACGTTGGTTACGATTGATGTGCTTGCAAACGATACACAAAAAGGTACGTTAACGACGTTCACAATTATTAATCAGCCAAAACGCGGCACTATTGTTTCTAATAATTATAAATTCGATTATACGCCCCAAAAGGATTCGTGCAATTACTCCGATACGCTACAATATAAAATTTGTAATGCGGGTGGATGCGATTCGGCTTTCATTTTTGTAAAAGTTAATTGCGATTCAACAATTACTGGGAAAAAACCTATCGCGGTGAACGATAACGTCACGACACCCAAAAATACGGTGCTACGTTTTAAACCTACGGCAAACGATAATATTAATGGAACGCTCTCTTCAGTCAATACGGTACTCGGTTATGAACCTAAAAATGGCGATGTGAAATATATCGGTTTAGATTCATTAATGTACACACCGAAAAAAGATTTCTGTGGACGCGATACGTTCCGATACATGGTGTGCAACACGAGTAATTTATGTGATTCAGCCTACGTTTTTGTAAACGTTTTGTGCGACACTACCAAAAAACCTGTTGCCATCGCAGATAGAGCAACAACCAAGAAAAATATTTTAGTAACGATAGACGTTCAGGCGAACGATACTTTAAACGGTGTTGCCACAACGACCATCAATAAAGCGCCGCGTCGAGGAACAGCTGTCGTAAATAATAATAAAATTGATTACACGCCACAAAAAGATTCGTGTAACTACTCCGACACGTTGCAATATAAAATTTGTAATGCTGTGGGTTGCGATTCAGCGACTGTCATCGTCTCTGTTACTTGTCCGCCTGACTTAACTAAAAAACCGATTGCTGTGGCTGATAACGCTTCAACTTTTAAAAATAAAACGGTAACGATTGATATTCTTGCGAACGATACGCCGAACGGTATTTTAACAGCAACTACTATTGTGCGCGATCCGAAAAAAGGAATACTTACCTTCAACGGTAATAAAATTGATTATGCGCCGACAAAAGATTCGTGTGGCTACATAGATACGTTCCAGTACAGAATTTGTAACGCTATCGGTTGCGACACAGCATTTGTTTTCGTCACTGTCAGTTGCAACATACCTAAAACGCCCAAAGCAGTTGCAGATAGCGCAATAACTATCAGAAATAAAACCGTTGTCATCAATGTTTTGGCGAACGATACACTCAACGGTGTTTTAATTACACCAGTCGTGATTACTAAAAATCCGAAATTCGGAACGATTAATATTGTCGCGAATGCAGTTGTTTACACACCGTCATCGGGTTATTGCGGTGTGCGCGATTCGTTTCAGTATAAAATTTGTAACGCACAAGGCTGCGATTCAACATATTCTTACGTAAACATCACGTGCGATTCGACGAATCTACTACCCGTCGCAAATCCAGACAGTGTTTCGACGCGCAAAAACACACCTATACGCATTGTGATTCTCGCGAACGACCAAATTAATGGCACACTCGATACGATTAAAATTACGAAGAGTCCGATACTCGGTACAGCAACACTCGGAACAGATAATGTTTTGACGTACACACCCGATTCGTGCGGATTTACAGACTCACTGCGCTATAAAATTTGTAATAAAAATGGCTGTTCAGAAACGGTTGTCAAAATTACCGTGATCTGCGATACAACTGTTTATAAAAAACCGAAAGCAGTAGCCGATAACGCGACTACTTATTTAAATACACCCGTCACAGTGGATGTTACTGCCAACGATTCGCTCTTCGGCGCGCCTGTTGATTCGGTAAAAGTTACGACAAAACCCAATCATGGAAAAGCTGTCGTAACCAATGGTAAAATTGTTTACATACCCGATTCGTGTGGTTACTCCGACACATTGCGTTACGCCGTATTCACTAAAGGTGGAAGCGATACAGCGAATTTAATTATAAAAATACTGTG
>JAYVVO010000010.1:0-6847 GCA_043786955.1 Saprospiraceae bacterium | reverse complement strand
AAACTTTATGAAATTGATCCTGAAAAAACAAAAAATAGGATATTAAACGCCTTCATAAAATTTTTAAAAACAAGTTCTGGCTCGTCGTTAGTTGAACGGTTGCACAACGTTTTCTACGAATTGAAAAATTCGGAATGTATGCCTTTGATAAAATTTTTAGTCAAAGGAATTACTACCGAATTTAAAACCAGACACTACATGAAAACAAGATTTTATGAATTTTTAACGCGCGAAGAAATATACGCGTAATTTATTTTTGTTTTTCCTTTTTATAGCCTAAATTTGAAACCTTAGACGAAGTTGCTGATGAACAAAATATTTTTTATATTCAGTGTTTTATTATTGCAGGTATATTTTGCGAAATCACAATACACTGACGACGGAAGCGCGAAAGGATTTATCTACAATAAAGAGCGCGGCGTTGATTTGCGATTTCATACTTCGCGTGGCTGGAACATTGGTTACACGCAAGGCGACATTAAAACGTACTTCAAAACGACTTACTATAAAATTAGTTTAGGTGAAATACATCACTATAAAGAAACGATTAAGACTTCTGATTATGGCGGATTCCAACCGCAGCAAGGTTTTAATAGTTACTCGTATGGCAAGCAAAATTATTGCTTTCCAGTGCGATTAAGCTACGGCATTAAAAGATATTATTCCGAAAAAGCATCGCGCAATGGCGTAGCATTGGCAGTTAATTATTCTGGGGGCTTAACAGTCGCTGTTATGAAACCGTATTATATTGATATTAATACTGGGAGAGAACCTGCAGTGAGCATAAAATATACCGATGCCACAGCAGCTACTTTTTTAGATCCTACTCAAATAAATGGTGCATCTGATTTTTTTAAAGGTTTTGGCGAAGTCTCTGTTATACCCGGCGTTCATACGCAAGTCGGTGTACATATAGATTGGGGTGCTTTCGACGAATTTTTAAAAGCAGTTGAAGTCGGAGCCATGCTTGACGTTTTCCCTAAAAAACTACCTATTATGGCGAACGAACAAAATTTACCTTATTTTTTGAACTTTTATATTTCTGTACAGTTAGGAGTTAGACAGTGATTATTAACCACTCAATTTTTATGGAAGATATTATAGCAATAGAAACTCCGCAACGCGTAAAACGTCCCGATTGGTTGCGCGTAAAACTTCCGATCGGCGAAGAATTTAAAAAAGTAAGGAATTTAGTAGATGAATATAAGCTGCATACTATTTGCCAATCTGGTAATTGCCCAAACATGGGTGAGTGTTGGGGTGCAGGTACTGCGACGTTTATGATCTTAGGGAATGTTTGCACCCGTTCGTGTTCTTTTTGCGCCGTGAAAACGGGCAGACCAACTGAATTAGATACAGATGAACCACAACGTGTAGCTGAGGCAATTCGATTAATGCGTGTTAAACACGCCGTTATTACTTCTGTTAACAGAGATGAACTGAAAGATAAAGGTGCAGAAATTTGGTTCAGAACAGTCGTAAACGTGAAAGCGTTTTCGCCACAAACAACGATTGAAACTTTGATCCCCGACGTTAAAGCGGTTTGGGATGCATTAGATTTAATTATTTCGGCAGGACAAGAAGTTGTTTCTCACAATATGGAAACTGTGCCGCGCTTGTATCGTTTGGTTCGACCTCAAGCAAAATACAGTCGCAGTTTAGAGCAAATTAAACGCACAAAAGATTTTGGTAAGCGTACGAAATCGGGTATAATGGTGGGTTTAGGTGAAACAAAAGAAGAAGTATTTGAAACGATGGATGATTTATTAGCAAATGGTTGCGACGTTTTAACCATCGGGCAATATTTGCAACCTACCAAAATGCACCTTAACGTCGCAGAATTTATCCATCCAGAAATTTTTGCTGAATACCGAGAAGTAGGAATGCAAAAAGGATTTAAAATTGTTGAAAGTTCTCCTTTGGTGCGCTCAAGTTATCATGCAGAGCGTCATATTTAATTAAAAAATAAATAACTAAAAAAACCTCGTAACGTCTGAAACTACGAGGTTTTTATTTTTGCGTTTACAATTATGCCTGCGCATAACTTTCTAACGGCGGACAAGTGCAAATTAAATTTCTGTCGCCTTGCGCGCTATTTATTCTACTCACGGTCGCCCAAATTTTATAACCATTTTTTAAATAAGATAGTGGATACGCCGCTTTTTCACGCGGATATGCATACTTCCAATCGTCGGCTGTAACAATTTCAGCAGTGTGGGGTGCGTTGCATAAAACATTATTATCGGCTGGAAAATCGCCATTAGCGACTTCATCAATCTCTTTTCTGATTTCTAAAAGCGCTTCGCAAAACCGATCGAGTTCTTCTTGGTTTTCACTTTCTGTTGGTTCAATCATAATTGTTCCAGCAACAGGAAAACTTAAAGTCGGCGCATGAAATCCATAATCCATCAACCTTTTTGCCACGTCCTCCGCAGTGCAAATAGATTTAAACGGGCGTAAATCTAAAATCATTTCGTGCGCGCAACGTCCGTTTTCGCCAGTATAAAGCACTTGGAAACTATTTTCTAATCGCGCTTTCATGTAATTTGCGTTTAGGATGGCATATTTTGTAGCATTTGTCACACCTTCCGAACCGAGCATCGCAACATATCCATAACTAATTAATAGAATACTCGAACTTCCGAACGGTGCACTCGAAACAGCATGAATTGCTTTTTTTCCGCCCGTTTTAGTATGAACATGACCTGGTAAAAATGGTGCCAGCGAAGCGTTACAACAAATGGGTCCAACACCTGGTCCGCCGCCACCATGAGGAATGGCAAAAGTTTTGTGTAAATTCAAATGACAAACATCGGCACCAATCGCGTTTGGACTTGTCAAGCCAACTTGTGCATTCATGTTCGCGCCATCCATATAAACCTTACCGCCTAAATCGTGAATGATTTTACAAATTTCTTGAATGGACGTTTCAAAAACACCGTGCGTTGAGGGATACGTCACCATTAAACACGCCAAATTATCTTTGTGTTGCTCTGCTTTTGCGCGTAAATCCGCGATATCAATATTTCCTTTTTCGTCGCACGCCGTTACAACAACTTCCATACCTGCCATTACTGCCGATGCTGGATTAGTGCCATGCGCCGAGGAAGGAATGATAGCAATATTTCTGTGCGCATCCCCACGACTTAAATGGTACGCGCGAATAGTTAGTAAACCTGCGTATTCACCTTGCGCGCCACTATTGGGTTGAAACGAACAAGCGGTGAAACCTGTAATATCGCACAACCATTTCGACAGCTGATCAATAATATATTTATAGCCACGCGTTTGCTCACTCGGTGCTAACGGATGGATATTCGCAAATTCTTCCCAACTTACGGGAATGAGTTCGGATGCAGCATTTAATTTCATTGTGCATGAACCCAAAGCAATCATGGAGTGCATCAACGAAACGTCTTTATTTTCTAAGCGTTTAATATAGCGCATCATCGAAGATTCTGTGTGAAACGAATTGAAAATCGGATGCGTCAAAAATTCTGAAGTTCGAGTCAACACTTCTGGAATACCAAATGATTTAGCTTGCTTTTGTGGTACTTCTTTAGTGCGCGTGGAAAGAAACAACAAAAATATATCCGATAAATCTTGGTCGTTCACCGTTTCATCAAGCGTAATTTGTATCGTGTTTTTTGTACCATACCAAAAATTGATACCATATTTAGTTGCGTTGCGTTTAATATCTTGCAGCAGCGTTGCATCGTTAACAACTACAGAAACGGTATCAAAAAAATGCGTGTGCTTAACTTCAAAACCGATATCAGAAAGTTTTTGCGCTAAACTTTTCGCGCTCTCGTTAATAATTATCGCAATTTTTTTCAAACCTACCGGTCCATGATACACGGCGTACATACTCGCCATAATCGAGAGTAACGCTTGAGCTGTACAAATATTCGATGTTGCTTTTTCTCGACGTATGTGTTGTTCGCGCGTTTGCAAAGCCATGCGCAACGCTTTTCTGCCGTGCGCGTCAACAGAAACACCAATAATTCTACCTGGTATATTGCGTTTATATTCTTCCTTGGTTGCAAAAAATGCCGCGTGCGGTCCACCAAAACCAAGTGGTACACCAAAACGTTGGGTAGTTCCGACAACACAATCAGCACCCCATTCACCCGGTGGTGTTAAAAGGGTGAGCGATAAAATATCGGCAGCTACTATGACGTGAATTTTATTTTCATTGCACTTTAAAGAAAATGCGCGATAATCTTCAACAGCACCTTCCGCATTCGGATATTGTAGCATTACACCAAAAAATTCGGCATTCAAAGTAAACGTTTTCCAATCACCGACAACTATTTCTATGCCGAGCGGTTGCGCGCGCGTTATCAAAACATCTAAAGTAGCAGGTAGCACATGCGTATCAACAAAAAATTTAGATGCAATAATACTTCTTTTATTTTTTTCGTGAAAAAATAAATTCATCGCTTCGGCAGCAGATGTGCCTTCATCTAATAGTGAAGCATTTGCAATTGGTAAGCCCGTTAAATCGGAAATGACTGTTTGGAAATTAAGCAGTGCTTCTAATCTACCTTGTGCAATTTCAGCTTGATAAGGCGTGTACTGTGTGTACCAACCTGGGTTTTGAAAAACATTTCTTAGAATAACGGACGGCGTAATAGTACCGTTATATCCCATGCCGATATAGGAACGAAAAACTTTATTTTTGGCTGCTACCTTTTTAAGTTCGCGCAAATATTCAAATTCTGATTGCGCTTGGAAGGGTTGAAGCGGTGTTTTGAGTCTAATATTTTTAGGAACTGTTTGTGCAATCAGCGTTTCTAAATTTTCAACGCCAATAGTCTTTAACATTGCAGCCGTCTCAGAAGCATTTGCGCCAATGTGGCGACTTTCAAAAGTATTAACAGTATTTTTGGTGGACATTGTGATAGGTCTTAAATTTTTTCTTAAAGTTAAGACACTAAAAGAATAAAATTGTTCAGATCGTTAGAAGTTTTTCTTAGGAGATCTTTTGTAAAAATCTACACCCGAGCCATGTACCCAACCTTCCGTACCGCGTTTGGTTTTTATTTTGAACCAAGGTGCGGAAACTTCCGTGCCGTCCGCCAAATGCACAGCGGTTACATCATCTGATTTCTCGTTCATAAAATAAACAATATCATTGAGATGCAATTTACCCAGCGAGCGACCTTTTAAATTGGGTGTAGTGCGAACATTTAATCCAGCAATGAGAACATACAACGGTGAATTGTTTGAAAAAACTACACTCGGTTGACTTTGACCTTGACTTTGTGATGTTGCAGGTGTCAGACCTTTTCCGCGCACAACATTCGTATTATACGAAGCAGGAACATTCGGCGAAGTTACCGCAGGTTGAAGCGTTGTATTAGATATCGAGCTGTTCGGATCCGTTGAAGACAAATCGTTTGAATTTTGAATTTTTACGGGTGCTTTAGGCACATTCACGCGGCGCAAAGCAGGCAAAGTTGATGAAGCGGGCGATGTTGGTGTAGCTAAAGAAGTTGTAGTATCGCGAAAATTTGGTAGTGCCGTTGTGGTTGTCGGAACGGTTGAAACGATGGTGTTTGCATTTTTAGCTCTGCACGATTTTATACCCCACAAAGAAGCTGAGATAATAACTAAAAAAATTATTGCTGTTTCGATATTAGGAAAAATATTTCTCATAAAAAAAAAGATTATTGTAAATTACAGTGTTTTAATGCTACAAAATTAATCTTTTTTTTTAGTGAAAATCTTTTTTTAAATGAAAATGTTAAAAAACTTAATTTTATTAACAAAAAAGCAAGATAAATATCTTAAATCTGTTATTTTGTGCCTTGAGAATTTAAAAAACTATGAGCGAATTACTTTACAGATTAGCCCTGATGAAATCAACGAAAATTGGCGCAGTAACTGCAAAAAATTTAGTCCATCATTTCGGCAGCGCAGAAAATGTATTTAAAGCGTCGAGCAAATCGCTTTTGCAAGTTAAATGGGTCGGTGAAACTTCGGTGCATGATATATCGAATGGAAAAACTTTGGCGTGGGCAGAAAAGGAATTGCAGTTTATAGAACAAAATGAAATTCGCGTCATTTTTAGAACCGATAAAGATTACCCGCAGCGACTTTTAAATTGCGTTGACGCACCATTTTTAATTTATTATAAAGGCAACGCTGATTTGAATCACGGTAGAATGATTTCAATTGTCGGTACGCGACAAATGTCGAACTACGGACAGCGAATGTGCGCAGAAATTATTGAAGCATTGCAACCGTATGAACCTATCATCGTTTCTGGTTTGGCACTCGGTATTGATGGCACGGCGCATTTGCAAGCACTTGAAAAAAAATTGCAAACAATTGCTGTCATGGGAACAGGTTTTCAAACCATTTATCCTCCGACGCACAAAAGTTTGGCAGAAAAAATGTTGACGCAAGGCGGTTTAATTTCAGAATATCCGAGTGATCAAAAACCAGACCGTGAGCACTTTCCGATGCGCAACCGCATTATTGCGGGTATGTGCGACGCATTAGTTGTTGTTGAAACAGCGCGAAAAGGTGGCTCAATGATTAGCGCGCACATTGCACACAGCTACGATAGAGAAATTTTTGCTGTGCCTGGTCGCATAGGAGATAAAATGTCGGAAGGTTGTTTGCATCTCATTCAATCGCTCAAAGCGCAAATTGTTTCTACGCCATCCGATATTGCCAATTCTTTAGGGTGGGAAACTTTAGACGCTCCCAAAAGCATTCAACCAAAACTTTTTTTAGATTTAACACCCAACGAAAAGCGAGTCGTTGATTTACTCAAAGCCAGCGAAAACGGTATTTTAATTGATGCGCTTACGAATGCCATGCAACTATCGCACAG
>JAYVVO010000009.1:0-17913 GCA_043786955.1 Saprospiraceae bacterium | reverse complement strand
TATAAAATCCACCTTCTGTATAAAATCGCGCTGTATCTTTCAGGTACACCAACGTCGGGGCTAAAAAATACGCAATCTGCGATTGCGTATTAAAACGCAGCGTATCCGTTTTTAAATCAAAATCTCTGTCGCTCACTATCACTTTGCTTTTAAATAGGGCGTCGTGCGTCTGAACAAAATATTGTCCGCGCTGCGATTTCAGCAGCGACCTTCCATTGTCTAATAATCCTGGTGTATTATATGTCGCAATTTTCGGAATAAAATCATAATGCAATTTCTGTGTAAACAATTTTTTACTCTTGTCCACCAAAATCACATCACCGAACATATCCGCCTGTCGCGTCGCCCCGTTATAAATAACGGAATCTGCAAACATCGTCACCGAATCTGGTTGCTGAATAATCACCTTGCCACGCGCAAAAACATTATTCACATTATCTAAAATAGCAGAATCGCAAAAGATGAGTGCGTCGTTGTCTTTCAGCAGCACATTGCCGAGCAGTTTACGTACTGTTTCGTTTTTAACAACTATAAATTCACCAACATCGGCTTTTAAAATTGTAATCTTTGAAGTATCCGTCGCATTGTTTGTAGATGTAGGTAATTTTGATTGTGCATATGCACAACTATTGGATAAAATAAAAAATAAAAAAAGTATTAACCCTAATTGGCGCGCCTCTTGCATAGTCATATAACGTATGAAAACGTGTTAAGCTGCAAAAGTAATCGAATGATTATCTTTATCAAAAAAAAACCCCTACATCGGGGGGAAGTTGATGTAGGAGCGTAAACATACTATGAGAAAACTACACAGTGCAAATTTAAGGCAAAACGAGATATGAAAAAAATTGTATTTAATTTATTTAAATAAATTTAGTTAACGGTATCATTTTACAGATAAAAGGTTATCAAAATTTTATAATTTTCTGTCTGGAAGAGAAATTTCGAGTAAGTTAAAGTAAGAAATCTTTAGGAACTATTTTTTAGGTTTAAAACTTTCTTGGGAAGCATGGCTAATGAAAAAAAAATTCCTGCTTATTGAACAAATCAAGAAGCAGGAACTCAACAAAGTAACATACTATGAGAAAACTTTTACAAAAGTAGTTGTTACTTTGAATTGTATCTATTGAATTTCGTAATCGGTAACTTATATTTTGTTATCGGTATGTTTTGAAAGGTAAACGGTTTTAAAATAAAATTTTTAAAATAATTTTTTTTTAAACCAAAAAAACCCTGCACCTTAACTTCTATTTAGGTGCAGGAACAAAACAAACATACTATGAGAAAACATACAAATATATTAATCATATTGCGACAATATGAAAAAATACTCTTTTCAAGTTAGGTAAATTTTTTTAACGGTATTTTTTCATGAGTTAACGGCTGCTTAAATTTAAACAGTTATAAAAACTACCTAAATTTAAATCGGAATTAGATGATTGTTGGCAGTTTACTTGAATGGCTAAACTTGAATGGAAAATTTAAGTGCTTTGAATATAGCTATCGAAATTTTAAACTAGACATAAGTATAGATTCTGAAAATAAATCAGTTTCGACTTAGCATGAGTGGCAAAAAGCTAAATGAACAACAAAAATCTATTGAGGTATAATATCACCGATACCACGACTATTGTTGCCATCTGAATGGACATTATTAGAACCCCCGATAACTGATGACGCTTCCTGTACGCTAACTACATTGTTAAGTAACTCTTCTTTCAAATTTTGAAAGTTCTTAGAACCATCTACTGGTGCATTCATGATGGATGTTTTTGTAAAATTCGATCTAAAAAAGTTTTGGTTTAGTGTATATTTCTCTGTTGTGTATTTTCTCATTATTATTTATGTTGGAACAAATTTAAAAACTTTTTCTAAATTTTTAAAAAAAAAAAGAATAATTATTGAAAATTTTCAAAATAAATATTAAAAACGGTGATTTCCTGAAAAGAAAAGCCTCAATAAAATTTTTTTTAGAATAAAAAATCGCTTACATTAAAAATAAATTTTCCTCTGAAAACTTCTCAAAAAAATGTTGTTATAAAAAAATTATAGGATATGAAATAACTCAGAATGTTGTGCCTTAAAAAAACCTTAAAAATTTTAAAAGTAGAGGCAACGAATGTATTGAGCGCGGCATCATAGCAATAATTAAAGTTTTTTTTCGTCTTGAAAAGATCGTAACAAATTTTATAAATTATTAAATGTGACAGACGAAGAACTCGTAAAAGGCTGTGTTCAAGAAAATGCTACGGCACAACGGATGTTGTTCGATAAGTACGCGGGCAAAATGATGACGGTGTGTCTGCGTTATGCGCGCCATAGAATGGAAGCCGAAGATATTTTGCAAGATGCTTTTATAAAAGTGTTCGATAATTTAAAAAAATTTGAATTTAAAGGTTCGTTTGAAGGTTGGATTCGTAGAATTGTAATTAATACAGCCTTAAAAGGAATGCAGCGAATGAGTTTTACGCACGAAAATATTGGCTTAGAAAATTCTCCAGAAAATTTTGAAGAAGCAAATGCTATATCATTACTTTCTGAAAAAGAACTACTGCGCTTAATTGCTGAGTTACCCGAAGGTTACAGAGCCGTATTTAATATGTACGTTTTCGACGATTTTAGTCATCGGGAAATCGGAAATACACTCAACATAGAAGAAAGCACCTCGCGTTCGCAATTAGCCAAAGCGCGAAATTGGCTAAAAATTAGAATTATAGATGCTCAAAAAGTAGCGATATGACAGAAAAATTTACACCATTCGACGAAGCGCTCCGTGAAAAACTGAACGGTTACAACGACGTTATAAACGATTCTGTTTTTGCGCAGTTACAACTGAAACGCACCTATCAACAAAAGCTGAACGACGTGAATAGCGATGTTACGCCCATTTCTGCTTTCGAGCAAATGCAGTTTAAACGCGCATTACAACAAAAACTTAATAATTCGACTACAGATGTTCCGAGCGGAATGTTTGAAAATGTTGAATTTCAGAAAGCATTACAATCAAAAATAGATAGCTTAGAACCGCCTGTGCGCAGCGTTTTGTTTGATAGAATGAACGATAAACGCGTACTTCAAAATAAACTCAAAGATTTTGAATCTTCTGTAAGTTCCAATCTATTCGATAAAATACAAACGGCGCGCAAAGAAAGAAAACCTAAATTTGCTTTTTACTATTGGGCAGCAGCGAGTGTTGCAGCTTGTTTGTTATTGTGGTTGATGAGTTCAAAAATTAGTTTAACAAACAATGTCAAGAACAACGTATCGGTAAATTCTGACAGCTCAAAAAATATTTTGAAAGAAAAAAATGAGAACGTTACAAAACCTCCGTCATCGGAAAAAAATATTTCTGCGATGCAAGAAAAAAATAAATTATCAAAAGTAGAAAATAAAAAAAATAGTTTTAGTTTTGATCAGAAAAACAATTTAAACATTGTTCAAAGTATTGGTATCGATGGGGACAAAAAAATTAAAAAGCTTGTTTATCAACGGTCTAATAGTACAATTAATGAAAATGGAAGAACCCAAAGTCAAAAATTTAAAGAACAAAATGCTCTCTCGAATACCAAAGAGAATTCGACAACTTCATCGAGTGATAGATACGAGTACTTGGTAGAATCGCCACTTTATCCTAAAAAAATAATTATTGACAGCTCAGAAAATATTTCTAACGTTGTTGACTTCAGTAAACAACCTGATAATATTTTTCCAATTGAAATTTCAAAGTCTAATAACTCTAATACGCGCGTCAAGGGTGGTTCCAATAACTTAGAAACAAAAACAGCACAACTTCTTAACACTCAATTGTATACTAAAGGAATTAAATCGCTAAAACCACAAACTTTGTGTGGACCAGGCGACGAATGTCCGACATTTACTGGCGCACGTTTGCGCAATGCTGTCCGCGCGGGTATATTTTTTGAACCTTACATTGGTGGTGGATTTATAAATCGTACACTCGCAGAAAACACAGGCGATTATACAGCCTATCGTCAACGACGCGATTCTGTAGAAACTGCACAATTTGCGCTTCAAGTGGGTGCGATGCTCGGTTATCAATTTCGCAATGGTTTTCATGTTTCAACAGGTATTCGATACGAGCGTATTTCTGAAAAAGCGACTTACGATAGTCTTGGTGTAGGTCAAATTTCGTACATCGTTTCAATTAATCCAAATACAGGTATGAGCGATACTTCGGCAAAAGTTATAACCGATGGAATTTTCAGAAAAACGCGGTACAATACCATTTCGAGTTTTGAAATTCCGATTAGGTTGGGTTACACAATGGTTTTAAATAGAGATTGGGCACTCGATTTTACGGCATCCGCAGGATTTAATTTTGCGACGCTAACAAAACAATCTATCCTAAATCCTGAATTAGTTTTAGCCGATAATACTGACGTTTCTAACAGTTATTTCAAAAAAAGTTATGGTTGGTCAACGGGTTTGTCAGTCGGTGTTAGTCGCGCTTTGAGTGCCAACACGCAAATTCTTGTCAGTGCTTATGGTAATTATAAAACTTCACCTGTAACGACTACTGATTATGTTTTGACGCAAAAATACAGTACTTACGGCGTAAATATAGCTTGGCGCTATCAGTTTTAAAATAAATTGACGCTGTAAGCAGCGAATTTAATAAACACTGTCTCTTGGAAATGAATTAAAGAATTAAAGAGCTAAGGAATTAAGGAATGTATATTTATTTTTTTATTTTTCATTCCTTCATTTAATAAGTATCGTGTTAAAATTATCGGTATGTTAAATACATCAACTTTAAAAAAATATTTCGGACTCATACAAATTATCGCCGCAGTTGCGCTGTGGATGACAGTAAATGCTTGCCAAAAAGATAAAAACGAATTTATTCCAACTGGTTCGCACATTGATACACTTTCATTATCATTTGCAAAGCCGACTGATACAATGTTTATTGAAGAAAGCAAACTTGAACCTATAAATCCTTCTAATCTTCTTTCAGTAGAAAAACTACATGGTATTTTAGCGGCTAATATTAAAACACCGTTTTCAGATTCATTTACTGCTGAAAAAGGTAAAAAAATTACTTTCCCAGATTCCACTACGGTAGAAATTCCAGCAAATATTTGTACAAAAAGCCCGGATGGAAATGGAAGTGCTGCGTGCAAAGGAAATTTAAAAATTGAAGTTTTGGTTTTAAGAACTAAAGGCGAATTGGTGGCTTATAATTTACCTACCTTTTCTGAAGGTAATTTATTGCAATCAGGTGGCATAGTAAAATTGCGTATTACTCAAAATGGTTTAGATGTGTTTGTGCAAAATGGACAGTTTATTAAAGTGACTTATAAAATGCCGAGCATAATTTCGAATATGAGATATTACGATGGTGGATTTGACATGAATACACGCCTCAATTTTAATTGGCATTTGGTTGATGATAATAATAACAGATATCCGCGTTTGAGTGCCGTTGATTCTACCACGTACCAACTGCTTATTGATAGATTTAATTTTGTGAATTGCGATAAACTTTACGGAACGAACGTTTCACTTTCTAAAAATTTGATAGTGGCTCTTCCCGATAGTTTTTCAAATCAAAATACATCTGTGTTTATTGTTTTTAGTGATATTCTGAGCGTGGTTCGCTTAGTAGGCGATCCGAGAGTGAAATCCTTTGTTATTCCACAAAACTATAAAGGTTTGCCAACTGGTAAATCAGGAAAGTTAGTTACTATGAGTTTATTAAGTTCTAAAGGCGCACCTGATAGATTTTATTTTAGCGTAACACCTATCAGTATCGGCGATATCATCGTAAAACCGATTCCTTCTTCGATTACACCTGATGGTATAAAACAAAAACTGTTAGCATTATAAACACTTATAAAATATTGTTTTCATAATTTTGATTTGGTTTAGTAATCCCATGAACGTAACTGCCGCCTCAAGCGGCAGTTTTTATTTTCGTTGATAGTTTTTCGTTTAGGATTGCTGAACAACTATCAACGAAAAACTATCAACTATTTACCCCTCACTTTCAATCTTTCTTTTCTATCCGCAATTTCCCACGCGGTTAAAAATGCGAATTGCGCGCGTTTAACCAACGCCTCAAAATTAATTTTATCTATTGTGTCGGTAGGTTGATGATAATCGGCGTGTGTGCCATTAAATAAAAACACAACCGGAATACCTTTTTCCGCAAAATTGTAATGGTCGCTGCGGTAGTAGTAGCGATTTGGATCGTTCTCATCGTTATACGTGTAATCGAGATGTAGTTTTGTGTAGCGCGCGTTCACTTCTTTATGAATGCGCTCCATGTCATCACTCAATTTATCGGCACCAATAACATACACATAATCGGCAGTGTCTCTATGTTGCGGATCAATTCTGCCAATCATATCAATATTAATATCGGCAACCGTTTTATCAATCGGAATTTTCGGATGATTGACGTAATATTTTGATCCGAGCAAACCTTTTTCTTCACCCGTCATAAATAAACACAAAATACTGCGTTTCGGCATTTTATGTTCTCTTTCTGCTGCGCCAAATGCTTCGCACATTGCCATCAAACCTGATGAACCCGAACCGTTATCGTCCGCACCATGATAAATAACATTGCCACGTTTACCGAGATGATCTAAATGACAAGATACAACAACAACTTCTTTTTTCAAAACTGAATCTGAGCCTTCAAAAAAACCAAGCACGTTCCGACTAATGATTTGCGTCAGCAGTCGCGACGTGGTGAAACTTATTTTAAACGGCATTTCAAACTTCGCTGCTGATTTACCTTGCGCGGCTTGCTTCGTATAATTTTCAATTTTTTTAGAATATTTTTGGAGTATAGAATCTGTCGCTGTAGTTGATAAATAAATATTCGGAATCAAGAATTGCGTCGGCGTCACATCGTTCATAGAGGAGTTAGTAAATAAACCTTTATCCGTGCGCGCATCTCTGCTAAAATTTTTATTTAAGAAAATAATTGCGCGCGCGCCATGAGCACAAGCAATGCGTACTTTCATCGCGCGGTCTTTCGACCAAACTGTTGCACCAACTTTACCCGTTGTTATGTTTACAGAATCTTTACTGAATGGTTCACCTGTTAAAATCAGAACCACTTTATCTTTTACAATATTGCCGCGATAATCATTAAACTTCGGTGTTTCTATACCGTAACCTAAAAACATAACTGAATCGGCATTGATTATATTTTCCGCTTCTGGATTTGCCTGCGTGTACGCCAAAAAATCAACCATATTGCGTAGCGGCTTACCATTCAGCGAGGCGGAAAGTTTATTCCAACTATCGTTTGTGAAAACGATGCGCTGAAAATACGTATCAGAATCGCCAATCGCGTGGGCATTCATCTTGCTGACGTGGTTGGCAATAAAATTTGCTGCGCGCTCATTTCCAATTTTTCCAGTTTCACGCCCTTCAAGCGAATCGCTTGTGAGAACTTCTAAAAAACTGTGCGTATTTTGAGTTGTAATGAGTTGCGCGTAAGGAAAACCATCGGTTTGTGCGTTTAAAATTTGGGAAGAAATTAAAAATAAAGTAGCACAAAAAAGTTTAAACACTGTTGTTTGGGTAGATAAATTCGCAAGCATATTCGTCAATTTTAGAAATATGGAACAAATATAATCTTGCTGCATTAATTGTGTAGATTTCAACGCGCTACACCGCATTTATTTTTGGCACAATGTGGAATAAAAAATTCAATACAGTAAACTCAAAGCAATATCTTTACCTAATATTATCAGCCCATGCAAAGTACAGTTCATAAAGTTATCAACGGAGATAGTCGCCAAATGCGCGTATATCAATTTTATAATTATAAAACTTTTTGCACCGAAAAACATTATTAACCGTTAAGAATGTAATGAACTAAAAATCGTTTTCTTTTTCCGCCCCATGAATGGGACGGTTATAAATTGGTCACGCCTACGGCGTTTTCATTTACACTTTGATTTTGATTTTCAAATCGTTTTCATTTTCGTTTTCATTTTCATTTTCATTTTCATTTTCGTTTTCATTTTCGTTTTCATTTTCGTTTTCGTTTTCATTTTCGTTTTCATTTTCATTCCTACTTTTAAAAATATGGATTCAGCTTTTCCTTCTTCCGAAAATAATCAAGAGTTTAACGGCATTGAGCACGTTGCAGAATTTTCTGCCGTTGCTGATTTTAAAAATGCCGTTGAGCGCGAGCTACAAAAAATTATTGTCGGTCAGAACAATGCGATTGAGTTTTTAGTGATTGCTTTACTTTGCGACGGTCACGTTTTGCTCGAAGGTGTGCCAGGCATTGCTAAAACTTTAACGGCAAAACTTTTGGCACAATCACTCGATTTGCCTTTTGCCCGCTTACAATTCACGCCCGATTTAATGCCGAGCGATATATTGGGTACGATGGTGTATAATGTGCAAAGCGCGACGTTTTCGTTCAATAAGGGTCCTATTTTTAAATCGGTTATTCTGATTGATGAAATAAATCGCGCGCCTGCGAAAACACAATCGGCTTTGTTTGAAGTGATGGAAGAGCGACAAATTACGATTGAAGGCGCAACGCATAAAATGCCGCCGCCATTTTTTGTCATCGCTACACAAAATCCGATTGAGCAAGAAGGTACTTATAGATTGCCAGAAGCGCAACTCGATCGGTTTATGTTTAAAATAGTAATGCCTTATCCGAGTTTAAGTGAAGAGCAAAATATTTTAACACGTTTTAAAGACGATTTTAAGCAGCATCAGATTTCGATGGTTCAACCCATTTTTACTTTAACTGATATTGAACGAGCACGTGCAGAAGTACAAACAGTGGCGATTCACGACGATATTATAAAATATATTGCCTCTATTGTTGAAGCTACGCGCCGCAACGCAGACATTATGCTTGGTGCATCGCCACGTGCGTCGCTTAATATTTTGAAAGGTGCTAAAGTTGTTGCTGCGCTGCGCGCACGAAATTTTGTCACACCCGACGATGTTCAAACTGTTTTACAACCTGTTTTAAATCACCGAATAATTCTTACGCCTGAAGCAGAAATGGATGGAATCACAATTCAGGAAATATTGAAAAGTATTATTGAAACCATAGAAGTGCCGAGATAAAACTTAGATAAATAACCGACGCAATTTACCAGTATGTCATTGAGAGTTTCTGATTTGAAATCGTACAATTGTCGCAAAAGTAATTTACGAAAAAATTATGTCTTGATTGTAAAATTTACGCCAATAAATTCACACCTAACCAAAAATCAACAATAGCTTTTATAGTTTCGTTAAACTCAATAATATCAAAAGGTTTTGAAACGAACGCGCGGGCGCCTAATTCATAACATTGTTTGATATCCGATTTACTGTTAGACGTTGTGAAGACAACAATCGGGATGTCTCGGAAAATAGAATTTGTTTTGAGTTGGCGCAAAATATCGAGACCGCTGACGCGGTGCATATTTAAATCGAGCAGTATAACCGAAAAGCCCGTACCATCGTGGGTTTCTGTGAAATTTAAAAATTCCTGTCCATCGCCAATGTGAACGAGTTCAACCGGTGTTGCAAGTTCGCGTACACTCAATCGAACCAATTCAACGTCTGCTAAGTTGTCTTCAACTAATAAAATTTTTTTTATCATTTTTTTTGATGGTCCAACAATTGGGAAATTTTCTGTCGCTTGGTTAATTCATAAAAGTTTTTCAGACAGTGGGGCGTTCGTAAAAAAAGTGTTGCTTCGGAGTAAATCCATGATAACTTAAAATACTTATTTAATGGTTATTTGTAACTAAAAGCTGAATATTAGTGTAGCGTTTTTTAAAACGTTGACTTAAATACTGGTTCGTCAACGAGCCTTTATAAATATAAACGCCGTTCATCAAACCTGGGCTTTGGCTTAACAAATTTAAAAATCCATTTCTTTCCACGGTTTCTAATAGCAACGGCATAATGACGTGGCTTATTGCTTTTGATGCTGTGCGCGGTACACGCGAAGCAATATTCGGTACGCAGTAATGAATTATTTCGTTGTGTGTATAAGTTGGTTTTTCGTGCGATGTTACGCGAGAAGTTTCAAAACAACCACCTTGGTCAATGCTGACATCAATAATGCAAGTTCCTGGTCGCATTTTTTCAACCATATCGGTCGTCACAACCATTGGCGTTCTGCCATTTTTAGAATGTATGGCACCAATAGCAGCTTCTGCTGTTTGAAGTTCTCGCTGCAAAACGTGTGGATCAATAGCTGAAGTATAAACTTGCCGACCAATTTGGTTCTGCAAACGCATAAGTTTGTATACATTATTATCGAATACGCGCACTTCTGCACCCAAACCCAATGCTACACGTGTCGCAAATTCTGCTACAACACCTGCGCCCAAAATAACAACTTTGGCTGGCGGAACGCCAGCAACACCACCTAACAATTCACCGATTCCGCCGCGATTAATACTCAGTAATTCGGCTGCAATGAGCATAGAGCAACTGCCTGCAATTTCAGACATGATGCGCACAATTGGGTACGTACCTTTGTCGTCACTTAAATATTCCATCGCTAAAGCGATGACGCGCTTTTGACATAATTTTTCAATATACTCTGCTGTAATTATGGGTGCTTGTAACGGAGTGATAATGACTTGGTCAGGATGGCAAAAATCTATTTCTTCTAAAGTAGGTGGTGCCGATTTTATGACGATGTCTGCCTCAAAAATACTGCGCGTGTCTTCGTGTAATTCGGCACCTGCTTCCGAATATTCAATATCGGTAAAATTAGATTTTAAACCTGCGCCACGCTGAATGCGCACCCTATGTCCGCGACCAACTAACGTGCGCACTGCTGATGGAATAAGCGGTACGCGATTTTCTTGTAACGTTGTTTCCTTCGGAATACCAATGAAAAGTGCGCCGTGCCTAATTTCAACGGGCATCATCTCTTCTTGCGGTGTATAACCGTGCTTATATTCCCCAAAACTTGCTGCTGCGCCTACTCCCATGTCTAAAATCTTATAAAACTTTTTACAAAATTATAATTTTTCGTTCAGAGTTTTGAGTTGTCTCGATAAAAATTTTAAAAAAATCAGCATCAGCCAAATTTTCTATTATTTGCGGCCACTCAACAAAGCAAAAAGCCGTATCGTCTAAGTAGCTTTCAATATCAATATCGAGTGCTTCTTCATAATTTTTGAGGCGATATAAATCTATATGGTAAATACGTTTTGTTTTATCGGCTGCATTTTCATACACATTGACAATAGAAAACGTCGGGCTCGATACAACGGCATCTATAAATCCTAATTCCTGAACCAATTGTTTGACCAAAGTTGTTTTACCTGCACCCATGTTGCCATATAAAAACCATTTTTTTCGCCCAGCCGATTTATGTATCAACCACTGCGCTGCCGAATTTAACGCTTCTTTATTGGCTACGGTAAAAATATTTTCTTCAAAACCCACGTTTAATCTATTTTACGTGTAAAGGTAGATAATTGATTTAATTCAATTCTAAATCAGTTTAAAGTTATTTCGTTTGCTTGTCATTAAAAACCTTTTAACAAATTTTACATTAAATAAGAATCCAAAGCGCTTAAGTCAGCATCTAACGTGTATTATAGATTTCAAATTTAACTTTAAATTTTTTTAGAATGGAAAGACGTGCTTTTTTGGAATCTTTAGGCTTTGGTGCCGCTTTTGTTTTAACGGCGACTTGTTTACATAGTTGCAGTACTTCGGGCAGTGTTATAACACCTGGCACGGTTGATTTTACACTCGATTTGACACAATCGGCGAATGCAGCCTTAAAAAATAAGGGTGGTTATATTGTAACGAATGGCGTAGTTGTTGCTCAAGACTTGAACGGTAATTATGTTGCCGCTACACAAACTTGTACACATCAAGGATTAAATCAGGTTTACTACGATAGCTCAAGTAATACTTATCGTTGTTCTGCTCACGGTGCACAATACGATTTAACTGGTAAAGGATTAAACGCGAATGGGTCTAACGGGATTATAACTTTTAAAGCAACGCTTTCGGGTACTTCACTCCATGTTTTAGGCTAAAATTTAAATTTTATTTTAAGAAAATAGTGCTCAAGAATTAAATTATGGAAAGAAGAGAATTTTTAGAATCTTTGGGTTTAGGCGCGGCATTTGTTTTAACAGCGACTTGTTTAAACAGTTGTTCTAACAACAATAGCAACATTATTACGCCAACACCTACGGGTACAACAGGTACAACAAGTTCAGATCTATTAACTTTAGATTTGACGCTTGCCGATAACGACGCATTGAAAACCAATGGTGGTTATATTGTGTCGAAAGGAATAGTTGTTGCGCGCGATAAAAATGGCAATTATGTTGCAGCCACGCAAACTTGTAGCCACCAAGGTTTGCAAGGTATTTATTACGATTCGGCGAGTAATTCTTATTACTGCAACGTACATGGTGCGCATTATAATTTGGCTGGTACAGGTTTAAATTCAAACGGTTCGCGCGGAATTGCTATTTATACAACCACACTAAACGGAACAACCTTGCATATTACAGCCTAAAGAGTGGGCGAGCGCAATTTGCCCACACATTCGATACTTCAAACTATTCTTTATGAAACTAAGAAATTGGTTAATCGTTGGAACGATTTTAATTTTAGGCGTTATTGCTTATGGCGCACAACAGTGGTTTAAACCACATCCAACTATAGGTACGCCTACATTATTTACATCTGCAAATGCTGTGGTGCATGAATTTGATACCGATGAAACAGTCGCCACGAAAAAGTATGTTGGGGCAGATAATGATTTGTGCGTGACTGAAATTTCTGGAAAAATATCAGAAGTTGTTTTAGATTCTTCTGGAACTACTCTTGCTTTCGAAACTGAAAATCCGATTAAAGGCGTGCGCTGCACACTCGACAAATTCCCAAAAGCAACTGAAAGAAAATTTACAGTCGGCGATAGTGTTACACTCAAAGGATTGTGTACGGGTTTTTTATCCGATGTGATTTTTGATCGTTGCGTTTTTGTGCGGTGATTGGTTCATTTTCAAAATGATTAAAACCTGTAAGATTTTAAAACCTTACGCGGCACACATTTTTGCTTCTAAATAATGTTGAGGTGCCATGCGCCTCAACATTATTTACTTGTTTTCTAACAGAGGTTAAGGCGCTCTGCGCCATGTTATTTGTAGGCGGAGAGCGCCTTAACCTTTATAGAAAAATATAAAATCAGAAAACGTAGGTGCAGCGCACCTAAATATAAAAATTATTTTATTTGTTTATCGCGAAAGTTTTTAAAACCCTTTACCAGTAAATTAAAAAAATAAAAAATTTGCTTCTATCAAGTTTAAATTTGTGCGTCTAATTTTCAATCGAAACTTAAAAATATTTTCTCTCGATGCGCGCATTCGATTTACTTTCCATTTTAAAGGAAATCCAAATATACGGTACTCACAACGCTGAGGTTTCAGCCGTCACTTCCGATTCGCGCGCAATTATTAAAGATGCACTTTTTGTTGCAGTGCGTGGTGTACATACCGACGGTCACGCTTTCATAGAAAACGCGATAGCTAAAGGTGCAGCAACTATCGTGTGTGAGAATCTCCCCGAAAAACTTTCCGATTCCGTTTTATATGCGCAAGTAAAAAATAGTGCCGAAGCATTAGGTTTACTGAGTGCGCAGTTTTATGATAATCCCTCCGAAAAATTTACACTCGTTGGTGTTACAGGCACGAACGGCAAAACAACGTGCGTCACGTTGTTGTTCGATCTATTTACATCACTCGGTTATAAATGTGGTTTGGTTTCAACGGTTGAAAACAGAATTGGAAAAGAAGTTATTCCAGCCACGCACACCACACCCGATGCGCCTGCGCTACAAAAATTATTTAAACAAATGTGCAATAGTGGTTGCTCGCACGTTTTCATGGAAGTTTCGAGTCACGCTTTAGAGCAACATCGGGTGACAGGTGCGCAATTCGCGGGTGCTGTTTTTACAAACCTTACACACGATCATTTAGATTATCATGGCACATTCGATAATTATTTACGCGCTAAACGCCGTTTGTTTGATGGTTTAAGCAAGTCAGCTTTTGCAATAACGAACAACGACGATAAGAACGGTTACATCATGCTGCAAAATACGCGGGCGCACCGAATGAGTTACGCGCTCAAAAAATCGGCAACGTATCGCGCAAAAATATTTGAGAACAGTATTGCAGGTCTGCATTTGCAACTCGACGGTTTCGATTTTCACGCACGTATGATTGGCACTTTCAATGCTTACAACCTACTCGCGGTTTACAGTGTTGCACGCACACTTGGTTTCGATTCGGAAATAATTCTCGAAAAACTTAGCAATTTGCGCGGTGCAGAAGGTCGGTTCGATTACATCGTTCAACCCGAAAAAAATATTGTCGGTATCGTTGATTATGCGCATACACCCGATGCTTTAGAAAAAATTTTAGAAACACTTCAACAGTTGCGCAAACCAACGCAACAAATTATAACTGTAACTGGCGCAGGTGGCGATAGAGACGCAACCAAACGACCGATTATGGCGCGCATAGCAGCAACGTTGAGCGATAGATTAATTCTCACGAGCGATAATCCACGCTCAGAAAAACCTGAAACGATCATTAAACAAATGCGCGTAGGTGTTTCATTGTCAGACACCAAAAAAGTATTGTGTATCACCGATAGAAGAGAAGCGATAAAAACCGCCGTCGCTCTGGCTCAAAAAAATGATATTATTTTAATTGCTGGCAAAGGACATGAAAAGTATCAAGACGTGAATGGCGTGAAATCACATTTTGATGATAAAGAAGAATTGCGCGCCGCTTTTAGTTGAAGTGGCGTAAAAAAATACATTAAATTAATTATTCCCAGCAGCATGTCCTGCATTCTTTTCAATTTCAGAAATATCCAAATCGTTTAGAGTTACCATTACGTCGCTGAGATTTGATTCGTTCAACTCAATTTTTAAATTTTCGAGTTGGTACATTAAATCGCTGTATTTTCTATAAATTCCAAACACGTTAGTATTATTTTTAGGAAGCGATAAGTGGTTATAGTTCACTATATCGTTTGTATCTGTAACATCATTTTGATACTTTGAGTGAGGTTGAAACCTCGCCATCCAAACATTCATTTGGTAGCGAACAATATCGAGCTTAGAATCAATAATACGATAAACCGTTTGAAAGAGCACCGTTTGATCTTTAGTATTTGTTAATAGCGAACTAGCATTCATAATTGACACAGTTTTAGAAGTGCAATAAAAATTATAAGGATGAAGTTCGGTTGAAGAATATACTGTAAAATCGTAGTCGAAAAAGTAAAAATAAAATCTAGTAGTAATTTTTATGAATATATAAATTAGGCTTTCGCTTAATAATTTTTATATTATAAAAATTTCAATAATTGTGCCAAGATAAAAAAAAGTGAAGTTAATTTTCATTAACCTCACTTTTTTTTAAATATTATTTTTAATTAGTTTATTGCCCGCCTACTAAATTTAAAAATATGGTTTTTAGCTGATCATTTGTTTCAGCTTTAGCAATTTCACTTACCATTTTTGTCAGATCTGAAAAAGTCGAACCTGCCTGACCTTTGTATTTTTTTCTTAAATCCGAAATACCCTTAGCTATTGCGAAACGTCTCCAAGGTGAAGAATCTTTAAGTGCCATGCTTTTTAAGTTGTCTGCTTTTGCTACTAAAGCATCAGCATTCGGCGCAGTTTTGCTGATGAGTTGCAAATAATTTCCGACAAAAGCTATTGAAGGTTGACCATCTACTTTGCTCAAATTATTTTCAAAAAAACTTGCGTTTTCAGCAACGGGCATTTTAGCGTACATTTCGCTGACACCTTCCAATAAATCGGGGTTGGTAGTTTTTTCTAAATTTTTTGCCGCCTTAAATGCAGCGACACTATCTAATCTGTTTAAACCTTTAAGTGCAGCCGAGTTAACGTGATATGATTTATCATTTTCCATCGCATTCGTCAGTGTTCCGATAAAACGCTTATCTTTCGACTTCCCCAATTTATCAATCGCTTTGGCACGCACTGAATATCTCACGTCCGATTTAGCCATTTTATCTAAAATTGCGAGCGTTGATTCGTCGTAAGGTTTAGCTAAATTATCAATCGCTTGTTCGCGAATTGCCCAAAATTTATCATTCAGCGCGCTTAAAATTGATTTTTTACTTTCCGCGTCCGAAGAATTTGCTAAAACATTAACGGCTTCTTGACGCGCTAAGTAATGCGTGCTATTGGCATAAATGGTGCGCCATTCTGCGTCGGAGTGTTTATCTACTTTTTCACCTACCAAAATTCTATCGGCATCGAAATCTACAACAGCATCGGCACTATTTACATCGAAAGTGAAAGTTTGTTTGCGCTGCGTTATCATAAATGTTTGGCGTTTTGTAGTTCCGCCGTCATAAATATCAAAATCAATCGGCAATTGAAAAACGCGTGGCTGACCATCTTTTGAACTTTGTGTTTGTGTAACAGTAGCACTCGCTTTTTTTGTTGCTGCCTCGTACGCGTAAGTAATTTCAACCGTCGGATGACCTGCTTTGAAATACCATTCGTTAAAAAACCAATTCAAATCTTGTCCTGAAACGGCTTCGAGTGCCAAACGCAATTGATGCGCTTCGCCTGTTTTGAAAGCATTATCGGTAAGATATTTTTTTAAGCCACCAAAAAATGCGTCATCGCCGAGATAATGACGGAGCATATTTAAAATGCTGCCACCTTTATTATAGCTGTGTCCATCGAACATCGCTTCCTTATCCGTATATTTAAAATCAACGAGTGGATGAATGACACCTGCTGCTTGGCGCAAATAACCATCCAAAACATCTTTGCGGTGGTAATCGCCGTAATCTTTGCCAAATTTATGCTCTAACCACAAACCTTCTGAAAAATCTGCGAACGATTCATTCACCGTTAAATTCGACCAACTTTCAGCCGTCACGTAATCGCCAAACCAATGGTGAAAAATTTCGTGACAAATAACAGTCTCGTTGTATTCGCGCTCGGCAAGTTCGCGCTCGTCGCCGTTTAAAAATTCGCCGTAAAGAATGGCGGTTGTGTTTTCCATCGCGCCACTCACGTAATCGCGCGCAACGATGTTGGCTAATTTCTGCCACGGATATTCCACGCCCAAAACATTGGAATAAAATTCTAAAATTTCTGGTACGTATTTATAAATAATTTTTCCTTGGCCTGCGTATTTAGGTTCTAAGTAGTATTGAATTTCTTTTCCGCGCCACATTTCTTTTTCAATCACGAAATCACCCGCTGCCATCATCACCAAATAGGGTGCAGATGGTAAATCCATCACCCAGTGATCGGTGCGCGTTCCGTCTGCATTATTTGTAGCATCTTTTAATAAACCATTACTCAAAGTTTTAAAACCTTTTTCAACGGTCATGTAAATTTCGCTCGTCATGCGTTCGTTAGGTTTATCGAACGTCGGAAACCAACGGCTATTACTTTCTGTTTCGCCTTGTGTCCAAACTTGACGCGGTTTATCTATTTCTTTGTTATCGGGATTTATGAAATACAAACCTTTATCGCTTGTGATTGCTGCGCTGCCACCAACGGGTCCTTCATTAGGTTTAGCTACGTAATCAATATACACGGTGTACTTATCGTTGCGGGTAAAAACTTTTCCTAAATCAATGAATAGCTTCATGCCATCGTAGGTATATTTTAAAGGCGTTTTACTGCCTTCAAATTTAATTTCATTAATGTCAAAACCTTTGGCATCGAGCTCCATCGTTTGAGTTGGATAAAAATATGGTTTAGCTGTTATCCAAGCCTTGCCAAGCAAATGCTGTTTTTCCCAATCGAAATGCACATCAAGTTTGGTGTGTAAAATATCGTTTGTCAGTGTTGGTACTGCGCGATAGACGGGAACAGAATCTGGATTTTCTTTTACAGCTATA
>JAYVVO010000008.1:0-6861 GCA_043786955.1 Saprospiraceae bacterium | reverse complement strand
GTTGCCGTTGATAACTGCGGACCGGGTGGCGCACCAGGTCCTGTTACTACAACGAGAACAGCAGGTTTAGCCAGTGGTTCAGCATTTCCGAAAGGAGTGACGACTGTAACTTATACATCAACGGATGGTGCTGCAATTCCTAACACATCAACTTGTACATTCACGGTTACAGTGATTGATAATCAGCCTGCTGTTTTCAGTAATTGCCCGGCTAATGTACTCGTTTATAGCACACCAGAAGTTTGTGGTTATGTGTTTACTTACACTGCACCCACAGCTGTTGATAACTGCCCAACACCTGGAACAGTTTTAACTGTTACGCCCGATGCAGGAAATCTGGCGAGCGGTTCAGTTTTTCCATTCGGTACGTCAACATTGAGTTTTACAGCTTCTGATGGTATCGTGACATCTACTTGTTCTTACATAGTGAGAGTTATTAATACAGAAAGGGAAAACGTTACCATTACAAGCGTAGGTAATTTCTGTTCAGGTGGTGTGGGTTATTTAACAGCAACAGGCATGACAAACAGAATAACGACTTACAAATGGCAGCGAAAAGCAGCAGGTGGCAGTAGTTTTGTGGATGTAACTGCACCCGCAGATTATTCAGCAGGTGGCGGTATTCTTTATACAACACCGCTGTTAACTAGTGCCAACAACGGCGATCAATACCAAGTGGTTTTGACAACTAAATGTGGTATTGCTGTCAGTTCACCGCCATTTACACTCAGAGTTTTAGAGTGCTACGTACCTATTGGTTTCCACAGATTCCCCGATGGTTTACCCGCTTGCGCACAACAAGCATTCAGAAATTTGGAAAAAGTATATAACACCATCAATGGTGCTAATTGGAACAGTAATGCTGGTTGGTTTACCGACGCGAACATGAATAATTGGTATGGTGTAACGATGACGGACGACGGTTGCGATGTTAAATCCATCAAACTCGCTAAAAACTTGAAGCGCAAAGGTACGGATGGTGTTGATTACATTGTTGGTATGCCGCAAAGCTTCAAAGGTTCGCTCAATCAAATTAGTTTTCCTAAATTGGAAGAACTCGATTTGAGTGGTAACAATATTTCGTTCCAGATTTACGATTATAATTTTCCTAAGTTGAAAATTTTGAACTTGAGTAATAATAATCTTTCAAGCAATTTGCCACTTTTAGGCGATTTGCCAAGCTTAGAAACATTTTTAGTGAATAACAATCAGTTAGAGGGTGACGTGCCGGATTTTATTTTCAAATTAAAGAAATTTGATTTAAGAAATAACAAGTTCACGTTCTCGAATCTTTCTAACTTAATTGATGCTCCGACAACAATTCTTGCTTATGCGCCGCAAGCACCGATTCAGTTAAAGCTAATTGATGGTGAATTAATTGCCAACACAGGCTCGAACAACAACGCTAATGGTATGGAGCAATACACATGGCATAATAACGGCGATGTGCTTGCTACTACAACATCAAACGGATTTGTGCCAACAACAGAAGGTACGTATTCTGTGGCAGTAACGCACAAAGATTTGACAGTTACTACCGATGTCGATAAAAATTTAGTGCTTTCGAGTAATGAAGTTAAAGTAGATGCGCCTATGATTGAATCGTTGCGCACACTTAATAATTCTAAATCGAACAATGCTAAATCTGCATTGAGCCTTTTTCCTAACCCTGCAAGTAACGAGGTTAGAATTGAATTTAACAGCACAGCAAAAGGAGATGTGAATGCGACAATGCGCGTTTACGATATCATCGGTAAAGTCGTCGGTACACAAACACTGAACAGTAACATCACTACTCTGAATGTCTCTAATTTTGTTAACGGTAGTTATATCGTAGAGGTAGAATCGAATGGTGAGAAATTTAGAAGCAAGTTGGTTAAAAATTAAGTCTAACCGAATATCTTTTAATTCTTTAAGAGCGTCTTACAGGTTAATTTGTAAGGCGCTCTTTTCTGAAAAATGTATTAGCTTTTTTTTAAAAAAAGCTTCTATATTTTAAGAAGACTTTCTTGCAAAAATAAAATTAAGATTAACGGATGATAATTTTCAAAGTATTGCCCATTAATACAGTGCAAAGCAAATAGTTTCAGTTTTTTAAACCCAAACCCGATAAGTTTTCCAAACCTGTTAAGTTTGAATTATAGTTACTGATGTTACGCAGATAGGTGCAGCGCACCTCAATATCTGTAGAAAACCACAATTCCATTCTTAGGAGGTGCACGCATCTCAACATAGTTTGCTTTATGTTAAGGTGCTCTGCACCTTACAAAATATTATTTTCTTTTGACTACAAATATTCAGGCGCGCTGCGCCTTGCGTAACATCAGTTACAGTTAGATAAATTTAGTTTACACTGTATTTAATTTTTTATAAGAAAATCTTTTGATTTTTAGCCAAATGAACGTTAAAAAAATCATCGAATTAAACTTATTAAACCAAATGAAGTCAATGTATTAAGTTCGTGTAAAAAATTAATTACTTTTGCGAGTTGTTTTTTATCTTTTATTTTTTTAATAATTAATCTATTTTAATGAAGAATCTTTTTGTGATTGCAGCATTTGCAACTTTAAGTACAGCAGTTTCAGCGCAAACAGCAACGATACCATCAACGCAAAGAATTGATGCGCGTGAAGTGAATCAACAAAAACGCATTGCGAACGGCGTTAAAACTGGTTCATTAACCCCCGGTGAAACAGCAAAATTAGAAAAGCAACAACAACGTATCGACAAAGTAGAAGCCAAAGACAAAGCAAAAGGTCCAATGACAAATGGCGAGCGTAAGCATCTGGATAAAATGCAGAACAATGCAAGTAAAAATATCCACGCTAAGAAACACAACGTTAAAACAGCGAGTTAATTTATTTAGCAAAGTTTCATACAACCATAAAACATCCCGTATTTTACTTGCGTTAAATTTGGGGTGTTTTGTTTTTAGTTCGTTACACTGGATAAAAAAGCTAAACCTTTTTGGTAGTTGGTGTTGGGTCGGGCGTTAAATCGAACAAACGCAGACGTGTAGCATTTTTAATTTTATAAATTTTTTTATTACCAATTTTATCGAGCAAAAATCCCGTCACCATGCAAGCCGCACCAACGACTTGCGCTTCTGGGCAATTATCGCACGTTGTAAGTTTGCCAACCGTTCCGTAAAATAGTGCGCCGGCGCCAAAAATCAAAATAGCTTTTCCGATTTTATGTTGCAACGCACCACCGTTGTCTTTCCGAACAGCAATAATATCATTAATATTGATCCGCCAGTTTTGAAAAACGATTTCCTGCCGACTTAAATCGAACTCAATAATATTTTCGGCGTACCAAATATCATTCTCGGCAGTTTTATCGAGTTGAAAAATAAGCAACGAACCCGCGTTGTAAGTAATTTTTTTTAAATCGGGGGGCACTTCTAAGCGCATAAATTTTTGCGCATTCACAAGGAGTGTGCAGCAAACTAAAAAAGATATTAATCCAGCGCGCATCGGTAAAAGATTGAAATTCTAAAATCGAAAGATACGTTATGGTACGCTATTTTTTAATTTCTTCCATGAATTTGCGCAGCATTTTTTTCATTCCTTTCTCAATTTCAGCATAAGGCAAAATTTCTTTTGCTACGTACAAAATCATAAAAGAATAATTTTTGAATGGCGTAGTTTCATTTTCTAAGGAAGAAATTTTAGCGTACACGTCTTTTTTATGTAAACGATACGATTCGCGCAAACGCCGCTTAACCAAGTTTCTATCGACGGCAAGTTTAAACTTTTTTTTAGGAACACTGAACGAAACTTGAATGGGGAATTCAGATTGGGTTTCAGAATCAGAAGTAATGTAGATGAGCCTTAATGGGTACGCAGGAAAAGATTGCCCAACCTTGAACAGTTGGGCAATCTTTTTTTCGCTTTTGAGGCGTTCGGCAGACGTATGTGTAAATTTTTTTGGCATTCAACGCAGTTAGTCTTTTGCGAAAAGTAGCTAACCAAACGAAAATACAAAAAAAATGAAAATACAAAAAATTATTTCAAACGTTTTTCATCAGAAACAGTTAATTTATGGCGACCGTTTGCACGACGACGCGCTAATACTTTGCGACCACTTTTAGTTGCCATGCGCTCACGGAATCCATGTTTGTTAACGCGTTTGCGACGCGATGGTTGAAATGTTCTTTTCATTACTTAATTCTTTATGATGCTATCTGAAAGTAAATATCTTATTATTAAACTTGTTTTAAATTTTGTTTTCGCCTTAAAATAAAAGTTAAAACAAGTTCATTTTAAAAAGCGGTGCAAAATTATAATTATTTTAGAGAAAAGCAAATACCGCACGCATTTTTATTCCTTAATTCTTAACTTAATTGTTTATTGAGGGGGTTTACTTTAAACATTTTCCGCCATTCAACTAAACCATAGGCTGCAATTACTAAAAAAATGAGATACTCTAAGCCGATAAACTTCAAATCTTTCATATAATAAACAATTGGTGCGAGCATATCTACTAAAATCCACAGATACCAAGATTCAATTTTCTTTTTAGCGGAAAGTGCATTGCCTGCCATACTTACCACCCAAATAAAACTATCTACAATCGGGTAAGCAGCAGGTATAGGAAAATAGTGTGGCAATAAAATATGCACATTGCTGATAAACAAAACTAAAACTAAATAGGCAACCGAAATACCCATCAACCAATTTCTTCGCTCAATCTTAGTGAGATACACTACATCTAAAACAATATTTTCGATTCTATTTTTGCGCCACAAATACCAACCATAAATATTAGTGGCTACAAAATAAATTTGAAGAAATAAATCTGCATATAGCTGCGCATTATAAAATAAAATTGCCGCCGTAACTACACTTATTATTCCTAAAAACCAATTAATAATTTTTCCCCGCGCATTTAAAAACACCGCTAACAATCCTGTGAGCGTTGAAATTAATTCAAAATAACTCACGGTATAATTTAAAACAGAAAAGGCAGGAAAAAAACCGACGTGAAAAAAACTTTGTAAAAAACTACTCACTGTGCATTTGTATTAATTTCTTAAAAGTATCAGAACCAGAGAATGGCGCATTACAATTTGAGTAGTTAAATGAAATTATTATTTTTGGAGACTATTTTGAAAACCGTATCAAAAATAAAAATATTTTGCTATGATGCAAATATAAATAAATCGTGCCATTGAGGTAAGTTTATTTAAGATTAATTTTTGCAAATTTTAAAAATTTAAGTAATAAAAAATAGCTAAAATCCTAAAGCGCTATAAAAAATATTTTACAGTTTTTTCACAGTTTTGATGGATATACAACATCCTTACACTACTATGACACTACTAAGGTGCATTATATCATCTGATTGTAAAATTCAACTTTAGCATACTTTTTTCTTGCGTTCGGTTTTTGAATGGAATAACTTTGGTAAATACTCCCGTAGGTTATTGAGATGTTCATTTAAAAAGCGCGTATATGGAATTACATTCAAGAAAATATTTTTTAGAACACAGTTTATTGGATTTAAGTTAGAAGGACAATTTTTATTTTTAAATCAGCATTAACAATTAAAAATTTTGTTTATACCATTATATGATTATTTTTGCGTCGTGTTAAATTCTCACCTAAGGATTTTGTGTTAGTTCTCCTTAATCATTATTTAAGCCAAAACTCTAATTTGGGCAGTTTCTGCTATTTGCTAAACCTAATCAGTTCTGACAGATACTTTTGTGCGCATTATTAAGTTTTATTTACTAAATTACTAAAACTTGTAACATACTCATTTTTAGAACATAGATCCTTTTAGTATGAAGCAATTTAAATTCGATAGAACCCACGTTGTATTGATTGTGGTATGCTTAGTGGCTTTTGTTTCTGCGCTCGTTTGTGATGAAAATTACACACCCAATAGAAATATGGTGCGTTATAAAAACATTATCGAGAGTGATTTGCACCAAAAAGAAAAACAAGTCGAGGAATTATTTGGTCATACTGTTAATAACCAGTTGCTACTGAACTATAAGTCAACTGCTTTGCCCAAACGCGAAATGACGACTATTGACTCTTTATTCAATAGTCAGAATAATAATTTTACGTACCTCATTTTTGCGGATAGTGTTTATCAATTTTGGACCAAGAGCGAATGTCAGTTTCCAAAAGAATCAGATTTGGCGCAAATGCAACCTACTTTAAAAGATAGTATATCGCTCTACCAGACTAATAACTCGTTTTATGAACTCCGTTTTCATCACACCGATTTATTTTTTCGCGGTGTCACTAAACCCGTCATTCTGTGCGCACTGATTCCGATTAAGCAATCGTATTCCAATTTTGAAGGCGAATATCTGACAACACATTTTGCAGTGAGCCAAAATATTCCGACCGAAATTAATGTTGTTTCACCTAACGTGCCTGAAAATTCCAAAAATATTACAGTTAGTATATCAACAAATGACAATTTGCCTTTGTGTCAATTAAGTTACAAAGCAGGTGCAAACATTGCCGACGCAACACGTGATAGAACGATAGCCATTTTTCTCATCATTGGTTTTGTATTTTTAGGCTTCTTTTTTAATAGAATAGCGAAAGAAATAGTCATCGAAGAAAGAGGGAGTAGTTTTAGTTGGTTTATATTTTTTGTGCTACTCGGATGTTTGCGTTATCTGGTTTGGATGGCACAAAAACATATTTCACTGCCCACACTTTTTGTTCGACCCGATTTGCTTTCGGTTCAACAAATATGGATTGAAACATTATTCTTTTTCTGGTTTGCTAATTTTATCAGCAAAAATTACCGCTTCGATCTTTTAAAAAATACATCTGATCGCGTCAAAATTACTATTGCTGCACTGTTTACGCTTGTGTCGGTTACTTTTTTCAA
>JAYVVO010000007.1:0-2381 GCA_043786955.1 Saprospiraceae bacterium | reverse complement strand
AGTGGTTGTAAACTGCGACAGAAATAACTTTTTTAGCATCATCTTGTCCGATGATGTGTTGATCCATATAGTTTTTTATTTCAATCGGTTTTTTATCGAAAGTCGGCAATTTGGGTACCTTGCTTTTACTTTTTTTACCCTCCGTACCTTCTTCCTCATAGAGCATGTGAAAACCTTGCTCTAAACAACTCTCACAAATATTTGCATCAATGCCACCCAACAGCATAGCGACTTTATCGTCTGTTCTGCCACAAAAATTACAATGTTTCTGTTCAATTCTTTTTGCCATGCACGCTATTGTTCTACTGTTCTTTATAAAAAAAAGCAAAGATACGTCCTTGCGATGCGTAATTAAAATAATGCCCCCAATTTTTCAATCGGAGGCATTATTTAAGGGAATAACTAAGAAGTAAGAAGGAGTAGGGCATAACGAATAAATAAAAATAAAAAGAAATTAACCATTTATAAGATCATCCGTTCCTTATTACTTGTTCCCTGTTACATATTCCTTAACTATGCTATTTTTCTTGACAACACTTCGTCAATTAATCCATACGTTTTAGCTTCTTCGCCCGTCATCCAATTGTCGCGATTACTATCGCGATCAATTTCTTCCAACGTTTTGCCAGTGTGTTCCGCCAAAATATTGTATAAATTGCGTTGCATTTTTTTCATCAAATTGTACGTAATTTCTACATCAGACATCTGACCTTGTGCGCCACCGCTTGGTTGGTGAATCATAATGTGGCTATGTCTCAAGCAACTGCGTTTTCCTTTTTGTCCAGCTGCCAATAAAACTGCACCCATTGAAGCCGCTAAACCTGTGCAAATAGTTGCAACATCTGGCGTAACGTATTGCATGGTGTCGTAAATGCCGAGTCCGTCAATCACAGATCCGCCTGGACTATTGATGAACAATTGCACATCGCGTTTTGCGTCCGCACTTTCTAAAAATAAAAGTTGCGCTTGGATGACGTTTGCAACATAATCGCTCACAGGAACGCCCATGAAAATAATGCGGTCAGCCATTAAACGACTAAAAACATCAATTTGCGTCATGTTCATTTGGCGCTCTTCAATAATTGCGGGTGTGAATCCCGTAATATCAGGCACGGAAATGCCACGAACACTCTTATCCATGTATTTTTCAAGGTGCATCGAACTCATTCCGAGATGTTTGACCGCGTATTTTTTAAACTCGTCTTGTGGTACCATAATAAAATAAATCTTGGGTGAAATAAAAACGTTAAACTAATGACGCTAATTAAACTGTTTTATTGCAAACATTGTTCGCGTATTTTTTTACTAAGTCACTTCTACGTATTCTGTATCTTCAATTTCATTTCCGTGCGAATGCTCCGTCCCGTGTTCATGGTCGTGCGTTTCACCTAATTCCGCTCCAACGGGTTGTTTGAAATAAAATTGGAATTTTTCCTGAAAAACTTCGTCGCTTACAAAAATATTTTCCGTCTTATCTTCATCAAAAACAAATTGGGCGATTTTAGTTTTCTTTGCCGTGTCTATATAATGCTGATAATCGGGTGAATTTTCTTCTTTGGCTTTATTGAAAATATTTTCGTGATACTGCGGATATTCGAAATCAGGAGGTAAACCCATTTGCGCATTGAAGACGCTGAGAAATATTTTGTAAACTTCTGAACGCGTGACGCTTAGACCGAAGTGAACCATTAAAGATTCTAAAGTATTTGAACGTTTAAAGAACGATTTATAATTCTGTATAAACTCACCCAAAGAAATTTCATCCATATTTGGATTTCTATTTTTTATGAGAAGTCTTAAATATTGTTCTGGATATGTTGGATGATATTTTTCAACTAACGCATCAATTAGACTTTCAGAATAAAGCAAATTTTCTTCAAAATAATACGACTCGCGCATTTGTTTTTCAATGAATTGGCGAAAATCTGCTTCTGTTTTAATTTCTTGTTTCGATTGCTCCGCAATTTTCGCTAAAAATTCTTCATCAAGTTTTGCAGGCACTTTACGACGAATTCCTGTCAGTTCGATTTTAATTGTTTCTGGCGCAACAAAATCTTCTGGTTTACCCAAAATATTTTTTACCACAAATGCCACATCGCCACTTTGTTTATCTAAATCGGCAAGTGTTGCAATTAAAGTATCGCCAATTTTAGCAGATTTTAATTCTTCCGCAAGTTTTTCGTTGCAATCTTGTGGAGCCAGAACGGTCTCGTTTAAAACTTCATTATTATCGCCTATGAACTTCGCATCGAATGTTTCGCCCGCTTCAGCCGTTAAACCTTTTTCTGTAACAGGTTCAAGTTTGCCATAATTTTTAAGGATGACGTCAATTTGTTTATTGAGTTTTTCTTCCGTCACCGTCATACAATGACGCGGAACGA
>JAYVVO010000006.1:0-2382 GCA_043786955.1 Saprospiraceae bacterium | reverse complement strand
TGGCATTTGATACGCGCAACGTTAAAGGTGATATTGATTTCGATAAGTACAAAGGGCGTTTCGAAGCAAACTCAGAAGACATTGAAACAAATATGCCAACCATCCACTACAAAACGTCAATCAATCGCTTCGACTGGGATTTGAAAAATGAACTTATTACTTTCGATGCTTCGGGTAAAGAAGCCACTTTTTTATGCACCGATGCGATTCAAGATTCGCTCAAATTTAATGGTAAAACAGCCGATTATAATTTAAAAACAAATATTCTGAATGCTTTTGGCGTACCATTTGTGCGCACTTGCGACGCTTTTGTATTTCCTGATAGCAACCAAGTACAAATAGAAACGGGCGGAAAAATGGCAACGTTTAATAATGCGCGCATCGTTTGCGATACTTCAACACAATATCACGTTATTAATAAAGCAGTAGTTACCATTAAAGGTAAAAAAGCCTACGAAGCAAAAGGTTTTTATGAGTATAATTTGGGTAAACGCGTGCAAGAAATTAAATTCGATAATATTGTTGGCAATCGCGTCGGGAAAGGGCAATCGTCTGAAAAAAAGACTGAAACGCGTGGGTTTGGTAACGTTTTAGAAGCAGATAATTTTTTCATTGACGAAAAAACAACGTTCAAGGGTAAAATTACGCTCGCATCTACTATTCCGCGATTGTTGTTTGAAGGTTTTGCTAAACTTCAACTCGAGAATTTGCCCGATAAACAATTTTTCAATGTCAATTTTTATGGTGATAAAAAAGATTTAGCCATTGCTTTTAATACGCCTAAAAATGAAAATGGCGAACCACTTTCGTCAGGTATTTTTATCAGTAAGGAGAACTCAAACGCTTATCCACGCATAATGATGCCACTCACGTTTAGAAAAGATCGCGCAGTAATTGATGTTAAAGGTGTTTTAAAATATTATCCTTCTAATGATGTTTTAAAATTAGGTGATTCGTTAAAAATTGATGGAAGAAGTGCGCGCGGAACATATTTTGAATACAATAACAGAAATAGTAAAATTATTGCAGAAGGAAGACTTGGCATTTGTAGTGCGCTAACGGGTGCTACTGTTTTTAGTTATGGCAGAGCAAAGACAAATTTTTTACCCGTAGATGAAGTTCCGATTGATTCAAACGGTATTAAAGGTTCGCCACTAACATTGGATGTTTTTGCTGGCATCAATATGTTAATACCAGAGAAGGTGCTCAAATTTTTAGCAGCCGATTTAGCCTCAGGTAGTTTCGATGCCGCGGATATTGATTACAAAAAAGATTCACTATACGAACACGCCCTTAGTGAATTTATTCCTGAAGGAAAGGATCTAACAAATATCATTAACGATATGAAAGCAAAAACGCTCATCATTCCCGATAGATTTAACAAGTTCGAAATTGTGCTTTCAAAAATACCAATGAAGTGGAATTCGGAACTACAAAGTTTTGTTTCAAGCGCTAAAAAAGTGGAAGTTCAGAGTGTTCTAAATGTGCCTATCAATAAACAATTTACAGCGTTGGTAGAATTTAAAATGCCAAGCAATGAGGACGATCGCGTTTATTTATACTTCAAAACAGCCAATGATATTTATTATTTCTTCGGTTACCAGAAAGGCATTTTAAGTATAACGTCGAGTAACACGCGCGCAGAAGAAGAATTTAATAAACTCAAACCTAAAGAAAAAATTAAAACTATTGGAGACACTTCCATAGAAATTCAGTGGGTTGAAGGTGGTACCGCAGATTTATTTGTTCGTCGCGTTGCAAATGCCCAAAAATAGTTGACAGTTGATAGTTTAGGTGTACTCTACGACTAATAACTCTCAACTGTCAACTAATCCATCACTTTATCTAAAATTTTAAAAATAGAATCAATTGGGTAATCTGCTTCAGAATACATCTGACGTTTGAGTTTTCTATCAAAAATAATCAGAAAGCGCGTTGAATCAGTAGGTTGATTTGGGCTGTTCGGTTTATATTGTCTATCCGTTTGAATGAAAAAATCTCTGATTTCCGTAAACTTGGTTTCACCATAAGGTGTCGTAATTTTTGTGGCATCAATTCGAATCGGTCTTAAACGAAAAATAGTTATCAGTCTTGAACCCAAAGAAATAAGAGCGATAAAGCCTATAAAAAAACAAATCATGTAAATTATATTTTTTCGAGTAGTATCGAGCGATTTATTTTTACTGAAATAGTAAGCTAAAAGCGCGCACAAAAAAACAATTCCAAGTGATAGCCAAATCAGATAATCGAAAGAATTTTTTATAGGATTGAATGAATATTGCATTTTAATTTTAGTTAAACGTTATGATACTTTTCTCCTTTTAAAATAGTGAATGCGCGATAAAGTTGTTCAATTATAATTAACCGCACCATCTGATGAGA
>JAYVVO010000005.1:0-6870 GCA_043786955.1 Saprospiraceae bacterium | reverse complement strand
TGTAATGGCAAAAGAAGAGTTAATAAAACAAGATGGAATTGTAGAAGAGGCTCTCTCGAATGCAAATTTTAGAGTGCGTTTGGAAAACGATTTCGTCGTATTAGCGACTATTTCTGGAAAGATGCGCATGAATTACATAAAAATCCTTCCAGGAGATAAAGTAGCGATAGAAATGTCGGCTTACGATTTGTCAAGAGGTAGAATAACGTATCGTTACAAGTAATTTTGAAAATATACATCAGTTATGAAAGTTCGTCCAGCAATTAAAAAGCGTACAGTCGATTGCAAAATAGTGCGTCGTAAAGGTCGCTTGTATGTAATCAACAAAAAGAATCCGAAGTATAAACAACGTCAAGGTTAAAATATGGCACGTATTGCAGGTATTGATTTACCCAGAAACAAGCGCGGTGTAATCGGCTTAACTTACATCTATGGAATTGGTCGCTCAACGGCTGCTAAAATTTTGAAGCAAGCAGGTATTAGCGAAGATACAAAAGTAAATCAGTGGAATGATGACAACATCAAAGCCATTTCAGGTATCGTCAGCGATGAAGTGAAAGTGGAAGGCGAGCTTCGCTCCGAAGTACAAACCAACATTAAACGTTTGATGGATATTGTTTGCTATCGCGGATTGCGCCATCGCAAAGGTTTACCTGTTCGTGGACAACGTACCAAAACCAATGCCAGAACGCGCAAGGGTAGAAGAAAAACAGTTGCTAACAAAAAGAAAGTCACTAAATAAATAGCTACGTGCTATTAGCTCTGAGCTTTAAGCCCTATCGGTTGAAAGCTTAGAGTTCAAAGCTCAAAGCTCAAAGCTTTAAAAATATGGCTAAGGTTCAGAAGAAAGTCAAAAAAAGAAACGTCATCATCACGCCTGACGGATTTGCTTACATTCAGGCGAGTTTCAATAATATAATTGTTTCGTTGACAAACAAAAACGGACAAGTGATATCTTGGGGTTCTGCGGGTAAAGGCGGATTTCGCGGTTCTAAAAAGAATACACCGTATGCTGCACAAGTAGCTGCGGGCGATGCTGCTAAAGTTGCTTACGATGCAGGTTTGCGTTTTTGTGAAGTATTTGTGAAAGGTCCAGGTTCTGGTCGTGAATCAGCTATTCGTGCAATTGATGCTTCTGGTGTAAAAGTTACTGTCATTCGTGACGTAACACCGATGCCACACAATGGTTGTCGCCCACCAAAAAAGCGTCGCGTTTAAAATTAGTTGTTAGTTGATAGTTGTCAGTTGATAGTTTTCTGATAACGTACAATTAACTGCTAAATATTAATTCTAATAACTAACAACTATCAACCATCAACTATATGGCACGTTATACAGGTCCGGCAACAAAAAAAGCACGCGCTTTTGGAGAAGCAATTTACGGAGAAGATAAATATTTCGAGAGAAAAAAATTCCCTCCAGGACAACATGGTCCCACGCGTAAAAAGAAACAACGCTCTGACTATGGAACGCAATTGCTTGAAAAGCAAAAAGCTAAATATACGTATGGTGTTTTGGAGCGTCAGTTCAGAAAAACATTTCAAGAAGCTGCACGCCGTTCTGGTGTGACTGGTACTTTGCTATTGCAACTTTTGGAAGCACGTTTAGATAACGTTGTCTATCGCCTTGGTATCGCATCAACTCGTCGTGCTGCAAGACAATTGGTTTCCCACCGTCACGTAACTGTTAATGGTATATTGTGTAACGTTCCTTCAATGACGATTCGCCCAGGTGATGTTATTGCAGTGCGCGGAAAATCAAAAAATAACGAGAACATTCAAGCAGCTCAATCAACACGTGAAGCTAAAAAGTTCTCTTGGTTAGATTGGAATCCAGATAAAATGGAAGGTAAACTAATTGCCTATCCAGAGCGTGAACAAATTCCTGAAAAATTGAACGAGCAATTAATCGTTGAGTTATACTCTAAGTAAGAAATAAGCAAAAGGGAATGAGTAATAGTGAAATTCATTACTTATTCCTTTTCTCTATTCCTTGTTCCCTATCACCTACTACTTAAAAAAATATGGCTTTAATTAATTTCAACAAACCTGATAAGATTGTTTTACAGAAAGCCACCGACTTTGAAGGGCAATTTGAGTTCAAGCCTTTAGAGCCTGGTTTCGGTCAAACAATAGGTAATTCATTACGTCGCATATTGCTTTCTTCTTTAGAAGGATTTGCTATTTCTGCTGTGCGTATTGGAGGTGTTGAGCACGAATTTGCAACTATCAAAGGTGTTGTGGAAGATGTTGCAGATATAGTTTTGAATTTAAAGCAAATTCGATTGAAGCAGGCTATTCACGATGATGAGTTGCGTGAAGATAAAATTTATCTTACATTGAATGGTAAAGATACATTTTATGCTTCTGAGTTGGAATCTGCGACTAATATGTTCAAGGTGATGAATCCAGAGTTGGTTATTTGTACCATGGAGCCTTGGGTGAGTTTAGATTTAGAATTTACTATCACAAAAGGTCGTGGATATGTACCCGCTGATGAGAACTTACCAAAAGATGCACCAATTGGTGTGATTCCGATTGATGCTATTTATACGCCTATCAAAAATGTTTCTTACAAAATTGAAAATACGCGTGTTGGTCAGAAAACGGACTTTGAGAAATTGACTATCGAATTAAAAACTGATGGTACAATTCACCCTGAGGAAGCGATAAAAGAAGCGTCGCGTATAATGATTCAGCACCTGATTTTAATCACGGATGAGAACATAACGTTTAACGACGAAAAAGCGCGCGAAGAAACAGTTGTTGATGAGCACGTTTTGCACATGAGAAAATTACTAAAAACTTCTTTGGAAGATTTAGATCTTTCTGTTCGTGCATACAACTGTTTAAAAGCAGCAAAAATAAATTCTTTGAGCGAATTAGTTCGCTACGATACACACGAGTTATTGAAATTCAGAAATTTTGGTCGTAAATCATTAGTGGAAATTGAAGATCTACTCCATGAAAAAGGACTTTCTTTCGGAATGGATTTATCTAAGTTTAAGTTAGAAGAAGATTAATTCGTTGACAGTTGTTGGTTGACAGTTTTATGTCTTGACTTTCAACTAACAACCAACAACTAACAACTATTTTTATAATCGCTTACAAGTAATTGAATGATGCCGCTCAGACGCGCACCAATGCTTGCAGGTTTAAATTTCTCAACATGAGACACGGAGATAAGCAAAATAACTTAGGTAGAAAAAAAGGACATCGCGACGCGATGCTCAAAAACATGGCAGCGTCACTTTTTGTACATAAACGCATCAATACGACTATCGCCAAAGCAAAAGCATTACGCGGTTATGTTGAGCCATTGCTTACAAAATCAAAATTAAATACTACGCACTCACGTCGTGTAGTTTTTAGTTATCTACAAGACAAAGAAAGTATCAAAGAATTGTTTGACGTTATTGCACCAAAAATTGCGACACGTCCCGGCGGATATGTACGTATCATTAAAACAGGATTTCGTCAAGGTGATGGTGCTGAAACAGCACTGATTGAATTAGTTGATTTTAACGAAGTTCTCATTGAAGCTAAAGCAAACGCTGTTGCTGCTGCGCCTGCAAAAAAACGTACACGTCGTGGTAGAGGTAAAGCTAAAGTTGTTGCTGAAGGAACTACAGCTCCAACTGCTGCAGCTTCTGTTGAAACGGTAGAACACACAGCAGAAAAACCAGTGTAGGGATTCATATTTGAACTATTGTTTTTGAATCTGCATAAGATTATAAAAAATAGCGCATCGTTTTCGATGCGCTATTTTTGTTTGAAATTTTAAATAAACATTGACTTTTAATAAGAGCAGGAAAAATTAAATTAGAAATTAACGGATTGGATTATAATATTCACCAATCAGTATGAAATTCAATAATTAGTTTTAACTCTTTATTAAAAAATATTCAATCTTCCTCTTCAAAATTTAAACCTAATTGTTTTGCGGATTCTGTCACAATTTTATTCAGCGCATTAAAACAAAACTGCCAGAAATTTTTTCCGTCGTAGCGTCGGTGTATTCAACTTCCAAAACATAAACGTACACACCCGCTGGTTCTGGATCGCCCGAAAAAGTTGTGCCGTACCACCAACCTGAAAAATTCTCGAATGGGGCGGGGGCGCCATTGTAAACCATTTTGCCGACGCTGTTATAAATTTGGAAACGTGTAATCGTTTTCACTAAACCAGGCGCAGCGAAAATTTGATACGCATCATTTATATTATCGCCGTTGGGCGAAAACGCTGTCGGGCAATAAACGGTGCAGCCGACAGCATTAATCGTATCGGCGTGGATGGTGGATGGACATTGCGTGCTATCGCGCACAAAAAGCGTGTAAGTATTTTTTTTAAGTTTATCGAAGTATGCATTCGTTTTATAATGCAACGAATCGTTGATAGAATAGGTAAACGGCGGTGTGCCACCTTGTACGTTTTGGATATACAAAATGCCTGTGCTGTCGTTACAGTCAGTTGCTTTTTTTAAAACATCGAATTTAAGCGGTGCTCTAAAAATTGCACCCACTGAAAATGAATCAGATAAAGTGCAAGTGCTATCGCGGTAATAAACTTTATATTTTCCAGCTTTTAAACTTTTAGCGACACCCCCCGAAATAAAATTCAAACTATCAAAACTATATCGCACTTTCCCAGTGCCACCCGTCCAATTAAAATACACTGCCCCATTTCCTGAATTACAAAACTCGGCATCCGTAGCGAGGCTAAATAATTTTAATTCACCTTGATTGATGACTTCGAGCGCAAAGCTATCTTGGCAGTTTGACGTATCGCGCACATAAAATTTATATTTTCTGGCTTTTAAGTTTTTAAAAACTTTACTATCCTGGTAGCTTAATCCATTATTACTAAAACTGACTGGATTTTGTGCAATGATATTGAGCGTCACTTCTCCGTCGTTCTGATGGCATGTTTCATTTTTTAAATTCGCCCATTTAAAACCTGATAGTGTTGATTTGTTGGGTACTGTAACCGAAAAACTTGTATCGCACTGCAACGTATCAATAGCACGAACTGTGTAAGTGGCTGCGCTCAAACCTGAATAAATATTCTGTGCGATAAATCCACTGTTATTAAAACTAAATTTATTTTTGGGGGCTGAGGTAAGTGTAACAGAGCCATTTTTTTGTCCGCAAAATTCAAACTGAATAGTGGCATTTAAAATCGGCCTAAAAGTTTTAGTAACAACAAACGAATCGGTAGCAACACAATTATTTTTGTCAGTAACAGTGACCGTATATTTACCGTCGCTCAAAAGTGCTTGCGTCAGTAGCGAAGAATTATTTTGCCATTTAACATTGTAGGGTAACGTTCCATTTTGAACGCTGATAGAAATTTGCCCGTTGTTTTGGCTACAAGTGGCGTTGGTAATTATTGCTTTGGTGTTAGGCGATGGCAAAACTGTAATTTTTATTTTGTTGCTTTGTTTTTCGCAACTCGAATTTAATCCACCTAAAGGTGCGCTCCGCACGCGATATGTTTCATTGAGCTGATTGACCGCGTTATTATTGATGTTAATGACGTAAAAACTATCTTGCGCACCTAAAATATTATTCCAAATCGAAGTAGTGCTATCTAATTTTTGCCATTGAAACACAGGTTTAATGTAGCCCATATTTTTTGCACTGAATCGCACCGTTTTCTTTTCATTCGAGCAAAGTTTTATAATCGAGTCGCACGTTAAATCTACCGAAGTGCAAGCACCAAAATAAATATCGTCTATGGCGGCATCGTTGCCGTCACAACCCGCTTGATCGTTTACTAATTTTATCAAAACATTGCCACTCGATGTTCCAGAATTCCAAACGGCAGTCGAATTTACCCAAGCTGTTTTGGTGTAAGTTGTAGCAGGATTTACAATTTTTCCATCTACTTCAAAATGTAGTTTAGGCGCGGGTAAATTGGGATTGTTGCTCAAATTACGCACCCAAAAAGATAAATTATAATCGGTGTACGGACAAATAGAAATTGTTTGTTTCCAATAAGCGCGACCAACAACAGCGTCGGGATCAACGCCAAAATAATTTCCAGAACCCGTCGTGTGATCTCTGAATCCGTAGCTGCACGAACTGCCATCTACTACCGACGTATTACTAATATCGTTCGGATTATTACTCGTTTTTGTATTCGGTGCACCATATAAAAGCGATAATAAAAATGGATAATTTTGACATTCTGGTGCCGCTTCAACATCTGTTTTAGTAATTACAAACCAACCTTGTGTAGTGCAACCATTTTTTGTAGCATTTCTCACGCCCCGACCAAAATCGGATGTGAACCCGTAATAACCTTGCTCAAAATCGCCGTTAACGATGAGGTTTGAATTTTTATCTGGACACGAGTCAATGGCAGTAAGATTCAAAAACGAACTTGAAAATCCGATTTGATAGGTGAATGATAATAGGGTAGTGGCGAATAAAAGAATTTTCATTGACTACAAAATTAATTGGAACGCCTCTCAGCGTTCCAATATAGATAATCGGTTTTTGAAATGAGTGTTCACAGGATTGTGTCTTATTTTAAAAAACACAAGTTATAATAAGTTTTTATTATGACTGTGAATTTAACGTTTGGCACGCGTCGTAATCTAAATATTAAGTAGCATAAACTTTTTCACAACTTTAATTGAACTTTCATTAACGGGAAAGGAGAAAAAAGGGATAAAAAATTCATCAATTAGCCAACGCCATGCGCTTTAATCTCTCTTTCATCTTTAAGATTTACATTTAAATATCTCCATTATAATTTTACGACACGGGAACTAAGTAGGCTGCATTATATAATGATCACTTTTATTATTCAGTTTTGTTCGGCATTGAGCCTCACAAAACTGTCGGAAATTATAGTTTTAGGTCGG
>JAYVVO010000004.1:0-2389 GCA_043786955.1 Saprospiraceae bacterium | reverse complement strand
TTGATGCCAAACTGATTGGAAACATAGATGAAAAAGTAAAAAATTATGTTTGGGACGATAAATTTGAAGGCGAACACAATTCTAAAATTACGTGGCGACATTTATTGACTCAAAGCTCCGATTGGTCGGGCTGTTTGTTCGAAAATTGCGACTGGGCAGATCGTCCGGCAAAAGGTGTAGGTATTGATGATTTGAAAAACAGAAAACTCATCGAACCTGGCACCGTTTTTAGATACAATGATACGCGCGTAAATTTACTTTCTTATACACTCTTGCAAGTTTGGCGCAAACCGTTGCCGATGGTTTTGAAAGAAAAAATTATGGATCATATAGGCGCGTCAACAACTTGGCGTTGGTACGGTTACGATAATTCTTTTGTCAACATGGATGGCTTGATGATGCAATCAGTGAGTGGCGGTGGACATTTTGGTGGCGGTTTGTTCATCAGTGCGAGCGATCAAGCGCGATTCGGTTTATTATTTTCGCGCCACGGGAAATGGAAAAACGAACAACTGATTTCAGAATCGTGGGTAAATTCTGTTGGTGAAGGTTCTGTTCCGAATAAATCCTACGGCTTAATGTGGTGGACGAACCTAGAAAATACTTTTCCCACGCTACCAACTGATATGTATTACGCCAATGGTTTTGGCGGTAATTATATCGTGGTTGATAACAGAGATGATTTAGTTATCGTCACGCGTTGGCTCGAAACAAGCAAACTTGGAGAGTTTTTAAAATTAGTAACGAATGCCATTGAAGATAAAAAATAATCAAAAATAATTATTCTAATCAAGAATTACATTTGATTAGAATGATTATTTTCGATAAGAGATTCAGTAATAATTTGTTGAAAGACACCAATGAGATTGGCTAAATCGGTAATCAAAAATCTTTTAACATCAATAATAATTTCATTATTCTGGTATTTCAAAAATCGCCACTCAATGCCCGTCGTACAAGCACCGTACAAAAAATTAACTGTCCTGTTTTCTAATTCGTTAAACTTTTTTGCGCCAATAAGTTGCGCAGAGCATTGGATTGTGCCTTGTTCTAAATCTTGTTTTTTAGCTTCAGTGATACAAAAAATTGGTGAAGTCACAAAATCTTGAACTCTACTGAACGAAAAAATAAAATCACATTCGCCTTTCAAGCCGAGAGATTCATCAATATCTAAATTCATCCCAGAATAAATGGAAAAAAGATTTTCATGCAAAAAACTTAATTCCAATAAAATAGGGGTGACCAATCTTTCAGAGCGCGACTTTTCACTTCCAAAACCTAAATTTTGACCGCGCTCTAAACTTTCCTTCAACCATGAAGAAGGTTGAACGGGTTGTATTGAAGGGAATAAGTTTTCTGCTCGAAATTTTATTCCAAATTTTTTTGTTAAATCTATTGCAGTAAAATCACTATAAGCCATAGCTCAAATTTTTTTTGAATTCCATTAAATGAAATTGCATGCGCAAATTTAAGCAAAAATTTCGGGCAAAATATTTTTATCCCTCAAAATGTAACGAAATAGTAAAAGTTCTTGAAATCAAACTTTCAAGTATTCCAGACTGTGGCACGCCTTCTTGATAAATGAGAATGTTGCCGAGACCTTGCGAAAATTTAATTTCTGGAGAGAAAATAAAGAATGGAAAAAACATTTGAATACCTGCGCCGACTTCGAATTGAAAATCGGTGGGAGAAACTTTGAGCGAGTTAATAATTATTTTATCGCGATTTTTAGATTGAATATCGTAGCTGTATTTCAAACCTGTAGTAACAAAAAAACGTTTGTCGTTATAAGGTGCCGACTTGTAGCGCACGTGAAAAGGTAATTCTACGAAAACAGATTCTATTTTCTGACTTGGAATTGTTGCACCGCGACGCACAGCAGAATAATTTACATCGCGTTCGGCAAATGAAAAGCCCGGTAAAAAACGAATGTCGAAATAATCGCCTAATTTTAAATTACTGACAATTGCTAAATTCAATCCTGGACCTTGAACACTCGTTACACCTGCAATACTATCGTTTGCGCCTGGTAAAAAATCTTTACTCCTATGGACTAAGTAATCGGAATTGTTTGAGCCTAGCGTAATGCCGAAATAATAACTTTTGACGTTGAAATCTAAAAAATTAGCATTACCCGCACCTTTACCAACTTGTGCATCGGTTTTTGAGATGCTACTTACAATTAAAAAAAAAATTACACAAAGTTTGGTTGACAGTTGACAGTTGATAGTTGACAGTTTGCGACACAAACTACGTCTGTCAACCGTCAACTGACAACGGACAACTATTTTTGCGCTACATAAAGCGAGGAAATTCCGAAACTGAGGCTTTTGCATGAGGCTTGAGTGAATCCTGTTTTTTCTAAAATTTTTACAAAGTTTTCGCCTTC
>JAYVVO010000003.1:0-2389 GCA_043786955.1 Saprospiraceae bacterium | reverse complement strand
GTTGATCATGTCAATTTTTCAATACTATTACGCTACTACAAGGTAAGTTTTGAAAACGTGGGTTCGGCTATAAATTTAATTAATAGGGAAAATAATTTTAAAAAAATTTGAAAAAACAAAACAAAAAATTCTTGGCGCTGTTTAATTTTGTAATCTTAAAGTAATTTTTATGGCAACTCCGACGCTTAAAATTGTTTCTGTTCTACGCCAAACGGCAGATCGCGTTTTACAAAGTTCCAATTATCAGTGGGGACACATGGGTGCGTGCAATTGCGGACATTTGGCGCAAGTTATAACTATGCGCAATAAAGCTGAAATTCATAAACGCGCTATGCTTGGCATCGGCGATTGGAGCGAACAACTCAACGGTTATTGCTCAACATCGGGTATGGCGTTCGATGAAGTGGTATCTGAAATGCTTGATTTAGGTTTTGATGTCGCTGACTTGCAGCATTTAGAGAGGCTTTCTGATAAAAGAATTTTAGAAAGAATGCCGTTTAAAACAACACTTAGATACAACGTCAAAGAAGATGTAGCTTTATATTTGATTCATTGGTCTGATTTGGTGGAAGAAAAATATCGTGCATTGAAAGTAAAAACTATGGCAGTTTTATAATGGTCAATTTTATAATGGTTAATCATAAACGCAATTTACTATTAACCATTATAAAATCTATTCCTTTACTTTCGCCTTTGTATCGTTCTTCAAATTTTTCCACGATTTTAAAACTACTTTCACAGAACCTACCGATACGGGAGACTCAATCATCAACGGTATGCGATTAGCATCGTTCGATGCCCAAATTTTCATTTTTGCTTCTTTTGTAAAAACGCGACCGTCAACCAATTGTGGCGTAAAAAACAAAACGTCCCAATTCCCTATACCACGGATATTTTTTTGTTCGCGATTTTCTAATTTGTATTTCAACGGATAAACTTCTTCATCAAGTAAAACTTTAATCGGAAATTCTTGTCCGATTTGCGCCGATTGATAATCCAATGTGCGACTATAATAAACGACAGAAAGTATATCATGCATGGCATCGTCAAATTTTTTGGCACCGCGATTATCAATGTTATTTTCGGCTGGTCCACGCTCAAATTGTGCCGATTTAGAATTTTGATCAAATGTTACGTTATCGAACAAATGGTATTTATTTTCACTCACAGTGCGTTGACTAACTAAAGGTAACATCGTTTTTTTATCAACGTAACTACTATAACTATCGCGCACTTTATAAAACCATTCATAACTGTTGTAAGTTCTGCCAGTGGCTGTGAAATGAAAATTATCACCCGCATCATCAACTTTAAAAGTAACTTCTCCCGCAGCAATCCAAACAAAATTAAGATTGTAATACACCTTATATGTCAACTCTTCGCCAGGTGCGAAACCTAAATCTCCAGCATTAGAATTAAATTTTGAAACATTGTTAGACACGACTGTATTATCACGCTGAAACTTCGGTGGATAGTGTGCTAATTGAAGAAATATGCACACCAGCGTTAGTGAGAACACTGTCGTTTTCGATCTGTTGATACTCAAATTCATGCAATATATTCTTTTTAGTGAAACGCAAATTCAGTAGGAAAAACATACCTAACAACGCAGGGATAATTAAGTTTATTATCCATAGCGTAAAAGTAGCTGCTAAAATAATGAGTTGATTTTGCGAAACCTCCCCCCAAATTTGAATTGCGATTTCGCCACGCGCCATTAAACCAACCAACGGCGGCAAAGGTATGCCTGTTTGCAACAAATAGATAGTGGCGATGCTGGCTAATGCTTTAAAAAAAACAACTTTTAACCCAAAAAAACGAATGATACAATAGTATTGCAGTGTATAGATAGCGTAACGAATGAAAGACCACATTAAAATGCGTATTAAAGTTTTAGCACTATACGAACGAATAACGACGACGTTTTGAATTAATTTTGGAAAACGGCGCAAAAATTTGATGTGCTTGAATATATTTACTAAAACTGAAATTTTTAAAAAACAAGCTAAAAGTGCAATACCACCTACTGCAACAGCTAAAATAATCCATTCTTTTTCGGGTGATTGTAAAAAGCCCGAATAAGACGCGTAAAGCGTTAAACCGAATGCACCAAACGCAACTAAAATAAATTGTTGCGCCCAATTGCCTACAAAAGTTGTGAGTGTTCCTTTAATGCGTAATGTGGGCGCGAGAAATAAAACGCGACCACCAAATTCGCCCACGCGGTTCGGGAAAAAAAGCGAAAAGGTTACACCTGCTACAATGGAACGCAAGCCATCTGCAAAACGTAACTTAATAAAATTGCGCATAAGAATGCGCCATTTAAACACTTCACAAAACCAATTGAGGGGCATTAATAGAATTGCTAAGAACAACCATTGCGATTGTG
>JAYVVO010000002.1:0-2390 GCA_043786955.1 Saprospiraceae bacterium | reverse complement strand
CTTCGCCTTCCTAAAACCATAATTTCCGAATACCGTGACACAAAAAACTTTTACTATAAATTTTTAATTGTCGTTTATTTAATAACAACTACTTAAGTACTTGTACTGACCTTTTTTTTTAGCAAAAAAGTTGCACTTCTAATTTGAACCTAAATTTACAATATTGAATTCAAATCCGAAAATTTATTTTAAAAGCTGTTTGAGGCTTACACTAAATAACCGCCGTCGGCTACAAAAACAGCGCCGTTGCAATAACTCGCGGCATCGGTCGCTAAGAATAAAGCAAGCGAGGCAATTTCATTTGGTTGACCCATGCGTTGCATGGGAATTTGCGATTCCATGTGTTTTAAAATTTTATCGTTCTGCCACAACGCTTCGCTGAATTTAGTTTGAATAAGACCTGGACAAATAACGTTTGCGCGAATACCGTATTTTCCCCACTCGTTCGCAAAAACTTTTGTGAGTGAAATGATAGCACTTTTACTGACAGAATAAATTCCGAGCCCTGTTTCTGGACTAACGCCACCGATGCTCGAAATATTAATAATACTACCCGATTTTTTCTCTTTCATATAGGGCAAACAAAGTTTGGCGAGATCGAACGGTGCGCGCACGTTCACTTCCATGATTTTTTGAAAAGCGCGCGAATCTGTATCTTCCACAGCACCAAAAACGGGATTCGCCGCAGCATTATTGACTAAAATATCGATGCCGCCAAAATGTTTGTTGGCGAATGCTACTATGCGTTGACAATCCTCGTAGTTTCCCACTTGACCAGCTACACCAATAATGTTTGCACCTGTTGAATCAATCTCGTGTGCCACTTCATCCAATGCTTCTTGTTTGCGACTGTTAATAACCACTTTCGCGCCATGCTGAATAAACATTCGCGCCATCGCTTCGCCAATGCCTTTAGACGCGCCCGTAACGAGTGCAACTTTACCTTCTAAAGAAAAAATATTTTCCATATTGATTAATTAATCGTTTAACCTGTTAAGTGTGTAACTAATAATGTGTACTCGAGTACATAAAAAAAGAGCCTACGAAATTACAACGTAAGCTCTTCTTTTTTTAATCGCGTTGGTTTTTGTTAGAAATAAATTTCAGACTAACAAGTACAGACGTAATAAATTACTTCTCTAAAACTATTTTTTCTTACCTGCAGTTTTTGCTTCTGCTGTTGCTGCCGAACGCAATGCGCGCGGAATTTCAATCGTAACAGCTGGAATACTGGGTGACATCATTATTTCTATTCCTTTTTGCGCGATAATATCTTTTACACGGCTTGTTTGACCTAAATCTAAACCTGATATATCGAGTTGGACTTGATCAACTAAAGTTTCTGGTAAACATTTTATTTTAACCTTACGCACAGGTTGAATGAGACGACCACCCGATTTCACGCCTGGTGCTGCGCCCACTAAACGCAAAGGCACATCTACTTTAACAGATTGACCATCTGTTAATTTCAGAAAATCAATATGCAAAATCGCTTCGCTGATCGGATGAAACTGCACGTCTTTTAATATAGTGCGATAGATATTAGCGCCAATAGTTAACTCAGCAATTTTAAAATCAGGCGTATAAACCAAATAACGCACATCTTTTGACGTTACTGTAAAATGAATTAAATCGCCTAAACCATATAGAACACATGGTATTGCACCTTCCGTGCGATTTATTTTTGTGGCTACTTTACCTAGTTCAACACGCGGATTTCCGCTGATAGCTATCGATTGCATTGTCGTAATCTTTTTATTTATCTTGAAACAAACTTCTTTTCTTAAAAAGCACGCAAAATTAATGAATTTTTAATGGAATGAAAGTATTCTTTCAAAATTAATTAAAAAAAATAACGCTTTAGAACCATTAGACCGCGATTTGAAGAAAATTTTTCTATTTTTACGTAATTTTTAGGTCAAAAAGAAAATAATTTTAATTTTCATGGAATCAAAAAAACTTAACGTGGCGCTTTTAACGGGTGGTTATTCTGGCGAAAATGTCATCTCTACACAGAGTGCAGAGGTAGCAGCACGGTTTTTAGACCCAGAAAAATATAATGTCTATAAAATTGTGGTTACAGATACGCATTGGGTTTATTCCGAAACTGAACACGGTCCACATTGGGGCGTTAATCGAGACGATTTTTCATTAAAAATTGATAGGAAGAAACCGATAAAGTTCGACGTTGCACTTATCATTATTCATGGAACACCAGGTGAGGATGGAAAAATTCAAGGCTATCTTGATATGCTCAAAGTTCCATACACAACTTGCGATGCGGTAACTTCTGCTTTGACTTTTAATAAACGTTGGACGGTTGCAACGGCGGCATTCTCTGGTATAAATGTAGCGAAGTCGGTACATCTTTTTAAAAATCAAGCATTGCC
>JAYVVO010000001.1:0-2391 GCA_043786955.1 Saprospiraceae bacterium | reverse complement strand
GTTATTAAATAATGACTCTGAAAATTAATTTATGCAACCCTTAGCGGAGCGAATGCGCCCACAAAATCTGGATGATTATTTAGGGCAAAAACATTTAGTTGGAAAAAATTGTGTGCTGCGCAATGCTATTGAAAACGATGCTATTCCTTCCATGATTTTGTGGGGACCACCTGGTGTAGGTAAAACAACTTTAGCAAATGTAATTGCACAAACTACTAAGCGCGCTTTTTTTTCACTCTCTGCAATCAATGCTGGTGTAAAAGACATTCGCGAAACGATTGAAGAAGCCAAACGCCGTACATTTTTCAATGCGCGCAACCCGATTTTGTTTATTGATGAGATTCATAGATTTTCAAAATCGCAACAAGATTCATTGCTCGGTGCTGTCGAGCGCGGTGTGGTAACGCTAATTGGTGCAACTACCGAAAATCCGAGTTTTGAAGTTATCTCGGCTTTGCAATCGCGCTGCCAAGTGTATGTGCTCAAAGAAATTCCTGAAGACGAATTAATTTCGCTCATTCATAAAGCCGTTGAAACGGATGAAATTCTTTCAACAAAAAAAATAAAAATTATTGAAACGGATGCGCTATTGCGGGTGAGCGGTGGCGATGCGCGAAAACTTTTAAATGCCGTTGAAATTGTTTGTGAATTTGCGCCACTAAAAATTTCGGATGAACAAGATTTTGAAATTACGGATGAAACCGTCTTGAATATTATTCAACAAAATTTAGCGCGCTACGATAAATCGGGCGAGCAACACTACGATATTATTTCCGCATTTATAAAATCTATTCGCGGTAGCGATCCGAATGCTGCCGTTTATTATTTAGCGCGAATGTTAGCAGGTGGAGAGGATATTAAGTTTATTGCGCGAAGATTATTAATTCTGAGTGCAGAAGATATTGGACTTGCAAACCCAAATGCACTTTTGTTAACACAAGCTACGTTCCAAGCTGTGCACACTATTGGTATGCCAGAAGCAAGAATAATTCTTTCAGAATGTGCAATCTATTTGGCAACTTCACCAAAAAGTAATTCTGCGTATATGGCAATTGAATCCGCATTGAAATTAGTCAATGAAACAGGTGATTTGAGTGTGCCGTTGCATTTGCGCAATGCACCAACCGCTTTAATGAAAAACCTAAATTACGGAAAGGATTATAAATACGCCCACAATTACGATGCACACTTCGCGGATCAAGAATTTTTACCCGACAAAATAACCAATACGACGCTTTATTCTCCTGCGCAAAATGTTTCGGAGAATAAAGCGCGTGAAGTGTTACGTGCGCAATGGAAAGAAAAATATGGCTATTAAATAATTCTGCACGGAATTACAATATCTTCATCTAAAGAATAAACAGCACAAGTTCTGTGATAACCATCCGCGATAATAACGCGTTCATTCGCAGAATCGCGCACTAATAAAATAGGAGAGAGGCTAGTCTTCTTTTTAATTTTTTTAAGATCAGCGGTTAAATGAATGTTATCAAATGATAAAACAACTAATTGAGAAGCTCGTAAAATATCTTTGGCTTTAAACGACGTGGCTTCAGCTGCTTTTAATTTTTCTACTAATATAGACGCGGCAGCATCTGCATAAAGCAAACGTAAGTAAGACAGTGCAGCAGGATAATCGTGAACTTCTGGTGCTGTGAGCCATTTAATGGCGGGAATATTTTTCATAATAAATATTTTTTTGCGAAAAAATGTGCGTATGTGCTAACAGTTTTTCTAAGTATGTATTAAATAATTTTTCTAAATACGTTTATTAGCTGCTAAGATACATTTTTTTAGAAAATAATAATTTTTCTGCTATTTATTAAATTATAATGTACTCGTTAATTTTCAAATAGTATGACTCATAATAAATTTAACCTAGAATTTTGAAAGGTTATAATTCAATAAGTCTGCGAAGTTAAAATAAAAATTTTAATTTCATAAATCTATGAGAAATAAATCGAAAATTAGCTGTCAATGAAGTAATTTTAACGGATTTTTTAAACAATTTATACTCGATTGATGATATTCAAAACGAGTGACTTTATATCGAAAAGATAATTAAAACTTAACAAATTTTTTATGAAAAAAATACTTTTACTCGCACTGTTAGTTGTTCCAAATATGTTTTTGAACGCACAGGATAGACCGCTTGGCAAATCTTTTGCAACGCGCAGCGAAGTGATGGCACAAAACGGAATGGCTTGCACTTCGCATCCACTCGCAACACAAGCCGCCATTGATATTTTACGAAAGGGTGGGAGTGCGGTGGATGCAGCAATTGCAGCTAACGCAGTGCTCGGCGTGGTTGAGCCACACGTTAATGGCATTGGGGGAGATTTATATGCCATAGTATATGAAGCGAAAACAGGTAAACTGCATGGATTGAAT